>CALGDB010000165.1 GCA_937884175.1 uncultured Flavobacteriales bacterium | reverse complement strand
TGAGGGTGTACTCAATATCATCGACCTCTGGACGGGTATGATGGGTACCACAGAAGAAAGTGAGACCGCCCTCCCCAACCTCGAGTTCTTTGACCTCTCGTCGGTCGAATTCTTCCGATACTACGGGGCGCCGGACGGGCAGGAATTCCACCATTACCGGGTGAGCGGCGGCGGCCACGACTGGTTTGGCGTGACGGGCAACCAAGACATCGAGAGCACTGAACTCCTCTGGGACTTCTTCCAATCCCACTGTGCCGGGGAGTTTACTTCAGTCGAAGAGGCGCCGAAGTCGGAAGCCGAACTGGTGGAGTGGACGGGTAACGGATTGCGCGTGCTGGATCCCTGCCATGTGCGGGTTTTTGACCTGCAGGGCCGCTTGGTGCATGATTGGCCCAATGCATCAGCCGGATTCGTTCTGCCCCGCGCTCATTTAATCAGAAACCCTCTGATTCAGGCGATTGCACCCGACGGCGCGGTGCAAGTCGTTCGCGTTCAATAATTCTTCATTCCAGCCGAGGTGCGGCTCATGCACCTCCGAAAACCTTTACCTGTTGCGAATGGTTTAAATGGCATGTTTCGCTTCGCATGCCTTCTCGCCCTTGCCTTGGCCAGCTCAGCGCCCGTCTGGAGTCAATCGGATGAAACCGCCGTCCAAGGGTGGAATGAAATCCTGCTGGAGGCCATTCGCAATGACCTCGCTCGCCCCAACGTTCACGCCCGCAACTTGCACCACTTCAGCACAGGCCAGTACGCGCTACAGTTGCTGACCGAAGGCTTGGACGGGACGGCCGTCGATGCCGCGGTCGCCTGGCCGGATGCACCCGACGGGATTGGTACCTGGTCGCCGGGCACGACCGGGCACCGGGACATGATGGCAGCCTACGCCTTCCGCTTCATTTCCCTGCGTTACGCCGCTTCGCCGGACTGGGGCGAAACCCTCGGGCTGCTGGTCAATGCATTCATCGACGCCACCGGCACCATCCCCAACAATTTGCTCAACAACTCGAAAGCTGCGACCTACGGCAACAGCGTGGCGGAGGCCATCAACACCGCTTACCTCACGGACGGCGCCAACCAGCAAGGCAATTACGCGAACACCTGTTACGAACCTGCCAACGATCCGCTCGACGTCACCGAGGAGGGCCTATGCAGCTTCACGGTCGAAGACCCCAATCGTTGGCAGCCACTGGCCTTCGGCGGCAGCTTCGTGGACCAAGCCGGCAACGAGACCTTCCAAGACGTTGTGCCGTTCAGCGGGGCCAACTGGGGCAACGTCGCCACGTTTGCCCTCCAAGCGAGTGATGCAAGTTACCTTGAACGCGACGGCTGCACCTACCCCGTGTACTTCGATCCCGGTCCGCCTTCGTTGCTCGGTGAGGTGGATGAGAGCCTGTACAACTGGCAAAACGGTTTTGCCCTCGTCGCCCGCTGGCAAACTCAACTCAATATCGAAGACGGGGTCACGGTCGACATCAGCCCGCGCAGCATCGGCAACCTCAACGCCGATCCCGATTTCCCCGACTACCTCTACAATCAGATCGAGGGCGGCGACATCGGCCCCGGGCATGCCTTCAACCCCGTGACGGGCATGCCATACGAGCCAGAACAGGTCTTGCGCGGCGACTTCACCCGGGTGCTGGCCGAATTCTGGGCAGACGGCCCGGATTCCGAAACGCCTCCCGGCCACTGGTTCACCATCCTGAACACAGCGACGGCTCATCCCGATTTTGATTGGCGGTGGAACGGCCGCGGGGAGCCACTCAGCCACGACGCTTGGTTGGCGCGAGCGTACCGCCTGCTCGGTGGCGCGATGCATGATGCGGCGATCGCCACATGGAGCATCAAAGGGTATTACGATTTCGTGCGGCCGATTACGGCGATCCGGTTCATGCTGACCAAAGGCCAGTGCTCAGATCCCGCGCTAGGAAATTTTGATCCGCAGGGCGTACCGCTCATCGAAAACGTTTTCGAAATCATTGAGGCTGGCGACCCCATTTTGACCGAAGAACCCCAAGCCCTCGGCATGGTCAAGGTGCACCAGTGGGTGCCCAATCCCGGAACGGGCGTCCCGGCTTTCGAATGGCGCACGGGCTGCTCGTGGTGGCCGTACCAGCGACCGACATTTGTGACGCCGCCGTTTGCCGGCTATGTGAGCGGCCACTCCACGTATTCGCGAGCCGCAGCCGAAGTCTTGGCGCACGCCACTGGCTCGGCGTATTTCCCCGGAGGCCTCGGCACATTCGAAGTGGAAGCCAACAACTTCTTAGCTTTTGAATCGGGTCCCTCCGAATCTTTCACGCTTCAGTGGGCAACCTATCGTGACGCGGCCGACCAATGCGCCCTAAGCCGCATCTGGGGCGGCATCCACCCACCCGTGGACGACATCCGCGCTCGGATCATTGGCTCGCAAGTTGCTGTCCTCGCCATTTCTGCGTACGAAGATGAGGCTGCTGCGTTGTTAACTCCGCCTGTGGTGTGCCCGGAGGACATCGACGCCAACGGCAATGTGGGCACGGGTGACCTCCTGCTCCTGCTATCGAAGTACGGGGAGGACTGCGCGGAGTAGCGCGCTGACATCAATACATCAAGTGCTTTTTCTGTTGACTGAGCCACTTCGCACGGGAGGCGTATTCGACGAAGAAAATTTTGAGATCAGCTTGCGAAGCATAATCCACAAAGAAAACCTTCTTATTCGCTTGTGAGACGTATTCCACCCAGAACCACTGGCCTTCATTACCTTTCGCGAGGCTGGCGTAATCGACCTTAAAGACGCACAAATCCGCCTGCGAAGCGTACTCAACTACGAACAATTTCACGTCGGCTTGAGACGCGTAGTCCACCGTGAAGACCTTTTGAGCTGCGGCGTTGAAGGACCACGCCACCAAAAAAATCAATGCAATCGAGCGCATGGTGTCAAGGTAGGTTAATCACACGTATCACCGAATACACCCAGCAATCAAACAGAGGTCGTCGCCACCCAATCCTTTTGAAAAAAAACGCATCGTTTCTACCCTCACCATCGCAATCGAAGGACTACCAGCAGGCTGTTACTTGCTTCGAGCTATGGGCATTACCGAGTCCCGGACCTACCGGATAAGCAAAGAGTAAAAGCAGGAATCACCAATGCATCGGTACCTCCATTAGGAGGATGCGGGCGTCTTCTGACGCGGCAATTTCAATGCTGGACGTGTTCCAGACGCCGAGGCCGTCGCGACGACCGAGCGTGCGGCCGTCGATCGTCACGGAACCTTCGAGCACAAAGGCATAAACGCCTTGGTCGTCCCCATGAAGCGCATACGATTCCTTATGGCCAGCATCCCATGAGCCGAGGTTGAACCAGGCGTTTTGATGTATCTCCACACCTTCCGCGCCGTCGGGACTGACGACGGTCAGGAGGTTATTGCGCTCTGCGCTTGCGTCAAAGGCTTGTTGGTCGTAGCTGGGCTTCAGGTCCCGGGCGTTCGGGAACATCCAGATTTGCAACAGCCGTGCAGGCTTGGTGGCGTTGGGATTCTTCTCGGAGTGCAAAACACCTGTTCCAGCGGACATGATTTGGACTTCACCGTGGCGAATTA
>CALGDB010000164.1 GCA_937884175.1 uncultured Flavobacteriales bacterium | reverse complement strand
GTTTCGTCGAGCAAGTAGTGGCAACGCATCAACCCAATGCGTGCCTCGAGTGCGTTTTCTTGCAGTACGCACGTCGCTTCTAAGGTGGCGTAGTGCTGTTTCGCTCCAGCGAGGTCTTGTGCATTCCAGGCAATGGTGGCGGCTCCCAAGGCAGCGGGTTCCGTGTAGTCGTTGACCGGTCCTTGCAGAACGGTTTCAAAGGCTGCACGGGCCTTGTCGAGGTCACCGCTATCGTAGGCGCAGTTGGCGAGGAAGAAGTGCGCTTCAGTCCAAAACGTGCCGTTCGTGTAGTCGGCGATGTATTCGGTCAAACGCCGAATGGCCTTCTCGCAATCGCGTTCCAAAGCGGCGTCGCGTGCGGCATTGAACAAGCGCGCTTCAATCTCATCGGTATTGAGTCCGACTCCCGCGGGCAAGTCGTTGAGCAGACCCTGGTCGATCAAGACGGGCTCGACAACGTTGTAGGCATCGCTGGCAATGGCGTCATTGCCGTAGTTCGTGCGAATTTCGTCCCACAGGGCCAACACTTCGGTCGGTTGGTTTTGCTTCATGGCGATGAGGCAGAGGTCGACGAGGGCGTTTTTGCTCTTGAGGGATTCGGGAAATTCCGATCGCAAGGTCAGCAGGTGCGCTTTGGCTGATGCGATGTCGTTGGTTTCGATTTCTGCGCGCCCGAGTGCGTAAAGAGCTTCGGGGAGGTAAGTGGATTGGGTCCCCGTGGCAACAAGGGCGGTCAATTCTTGAATTTGAGCTTCAGGCTGGTTGAGGGTGCCAAAACACTCTGCACGTTGGAAGCGTGCGTAGGCTTCATCCTTCTTGCTCTCCGCGACGACCTCGCCGTAGTGCCGTGCGGCCGGTTCGAACTCCTTGTTGGCATAGTAGCAATCCGCCACTCGGAGCTTCGCATCGGTTCGTTTGGGCAAATCAGCCTGTTCGGTGGTTTTGAGGTAGCTGCGGAATGCACTCAGTGCGTCGAGGTACAATCCCCGCTGGAAGAGCGCATAGCCCCGTGCATACATCCCATTGGCGTAATGCATGCTTTGGAAGGCGCCCGGTGCTGATTCAAATGCGGCATAGGCTCCTGTTGCGGCGGTGTAATCGCGCTGGAGATAAAACGCTTCCCCCTGCCAGAAGTGGGATTCAGCGGCGAGGGTGGCGTCAATGGGGTAGGTGCGGGCGGCTTCGAAGTAGTCCTGGCACTCGGCGTAGGACGCTGCACGAAACAGCTCGACGCCCCGGTTGTACGCGATGAGCTGGTAAGCTTTCTTCACGTCGGGCGTTTTCGTTTGGATTTGGTCCAACGCATCCAGCGCCCGGTCGTAATCTTTCGATGACATGTAGACCTCGAGCAAGAATCCGTACGCCTCATCCTTGCGGCGCGAGTTTGGGTATTCCTTCAGGTACCGCTCGATGGCTACCACGGCGTCGTCGAATGGGTTGAAGGTCAATTCGTAGGCGAGTTTTGCATAGCTGAATAAAGCGTCTTCTTGGATCCCGGCATCGTGGTCCAATTCCGCAGCTTTCTTGAAGCCCAGCTTGGCTTTCTCTTTTTCTTCAAGGGCGAGGTAACAAGCGGCAGTGTGGTAGTGCGCTAATTGGGCCATTTCATCCGCTTCACGAACAACTAGGGCAAAACACGTCAGGGCTTTGAGGTGCTCCTGCGCTTGGAAATAGGTGTACCCCATCTGGTAGGCAAAATCCCGAGTTCGTCCCATGCCACGCGTTGCGTGGTAGGCTTCCTCGAGGTAAGGAAGGGCGTTGTTGAAATGCTGCCGGCGGTACAGCGCGTCGCCCACCAAGCGGGAGATGTCCGCCCGCTGGGCCTTGCTGAGTTCAATGTCGTCAGCGAAGACCACTGGAGCATAGTCGATCAGGCGGTCGTACTGCTCCGTTTCGTGCAGCAATTGAGCCACGTAAATCGGGACCACCCGCTTGAGTTTGGGATCGTCTTTCAACGATTCGAATCCTTCGAGGGCGACCTGGGGTTGGCCTTTCAAATAGGAAATGTGGCTGAAGTAGTACCGTGCGGGTTTTTCAAAAGCCCCCGCGGCTTCCCCGGCCTCCATCACGGCGAATAAGTCCAGTCGGGCGTCGTCGTAACGTTCCATTTCGAACAAAGCGTGGCCGCGTTTGAATTGCATTTCGAGCGTTTGGTCGGTATTCATCCGCAACGTGTTGAGGCTGTTAAACGCCGCCGCCGCTTCGTTCCAATCGCGTTTGCGGTAGAGGTAGTTCGCAAAGTCCCAACGCGCTTGACGCACCAATGGGTGTTCGGGGAACGCAGTCTCAAAGGCTTGGACCCGAGTGGAGGCATCTTGGTGCTGCAACTGAATTGCACAGGCAGTGCTTCGGTATCGCGCCAACGCCACTTCGGAGTTGGCCGCATCGGGATTGGCCGCCAGCCAGGCGTCGTAGTGGTGCTGTGCGGCATTGTATTTCTGGTGATTCCAGTACCGGGTTGCGCGGTCCCAGTCGCCTTCGGCCGTCTGGGCAAATACTGTGCAGCTCAGAAACAGGGTGGCGGGGAGGAGGAGAGCCTTGGTGAATCGCTTCATAAATAGCAGGTGTCTATCCTACCGAAGGTACCGCGGGAGGCCGGGCTCAACGGGCAGGAGCCATGAAGTTCTCAACGCGGAAATGTGCCTTTTGGCGCCCCAAGAATCACAAAATATCAATCCTGTTTCACGCAGCGGCTACGAAGCCAGTGATGCATGTTTCACGCGGCGTTGAAGGCGCTTACTGGCCGAGGCGGATTTCAAACTCGGTGCGGCGGTTTTGAGAGCGCCCTTCAGCGGTGGCATTGGAAGCCACAGGTGCGGATTGCCCGAAACCCGCGTGTGTGATCCGGTTGGATGGGACGCCAAATTGTTCAAGGGCTGCGGCCACGCGGGCGGCTCGGTTTTCCGAGAGCACTTGGTTATCCTCGGGCCGCCCCCGGTCGTCCGTATGCCCTTTGATGTGCACGCCGATGGCGTCGTTTCGCAGCAGGTAGGCCGCAAAGAGATCTAGCATCAACAGGCTGGTGCGGTTGATTTCGGCTGAGTTGGTCGCAAATTGAATATCACCGATTTCAAAAGGCTCCCCGTTCGATGCTTCTTCGAGCTCCACGGGGGTGTTCAATCGGTCAGGGGGCGAAGTTTCCGAGTCGGCATCAAACACCACTTGGGCCTCGAACGCAATGCCATCCGCCTCTGCCACGAGGAGGACATCTTCACCTGCGGCGGCACGAACCACCGAAGCATAGTGGCCATCTTGGCGGTTCACCTCGATTTCCTGCACGTTTTTCGATTGCGCATATTGGAGGTACAGTCGAGCTCCCTCCGGGACGGCGCTGTCAGGACCAAGCAGGTCGCCTTGGACGATGAACACCGATTCGGGCTTCATTTCGTCGGGGACGGGGAAGCGGATGATGTCCATGCCCTGGGTGCCGTCGCGCCGTCCAGAGAAAAACGCTTCCGTGCCGTTGGTGCTGACCACAAGGCCCTGCTCGTCGCCAGAGGTGTTGAGCGGAGCGCCGAAATTGGTGGCTTCGCTCCAGGCACCTAATGAATCCCTTCGGCACATCCAGATGTCGTAGCCTCCACCGCCCGGTTTGCGGTCACTCGCGAAGTAGAGTGTTTTGCCGTCTGGGTGCAAGAACGGAGCCTTGTCGTTGCTGTTGGAATTGACAGGCGCCGGGAGCATCTGAGCAGGCAGCCACTCTCCAGCTTCGGAACGCGTTGAGGACCAGATGTCCATGGTGGGGTTGCCATTTCGGTCTTGCCGAGAATCGGCATTGACTGCGGCAAAAAACAATTCATTGCCGTCCGCACTAAGGGCTGGTTGCGCCTCCCAGCCGTCGGGCGTATTCAGCGCTGCAACGGGCGTGAGTGGCCCCCAGATGTAAAAGAAATCGCCATTGTCGTCTTGGTCGAGGATTTCATATTCCGTTACGTACAGGTCGATGTTATCCGGATTCCTCCCTGTTGGGTTGGACGCGGCGATGTACAACTCCCGGTTGTCCACGGAGATGCTGGCTCCTCCGTAGCGTGCTCCGGTGTTGAACGGCGATTCAAGGGCCGATCCAGGTTTGAATTCCTCACCAACTTTGCGCTCAGCGGCGTAGAACACTTCGCTTTCTGTAGAAACGACATCACCCTTGGCTTTGTAGCGCTCGCGCCGGGTGAAAAACAACAAGCTTCCATCGGGGGAGAGAGCCGGTAAAAATTCATCGCGGGGTGAACTCACTGGGGGAATGGATGCCGGGTGGTACTTTCCTTGGTTTTCGCGAAAGGCCAATTCAAAGGCAATGGTTGGGAGGACTTCTTTCACCTCTTTCATATACCGGTCCCGGCGTTTGCCGAGCACTTCTTCCGAAGCTGGCGGAAACCGAAGGTATTCTTCAAAATACGATTGAGCGGCTTCGTATTCCCGGTCGGCGTATGCCATGGCGCCGAGCATATACCACGCCTCAGCCCGGAAGAAAGGGCAGGCATAAGTGAGCTGTAACAAGGGTTGCTGTGCTGGGTAGAACGAACCACGGGAACGCTTGATCGAATTGAATTCCAGTCGCCCCCATTCAAACAAACACGCCATGCACTGGTCGTCCCGGTCAAATGCCTCTTCCAAGAACGCGACCCGCTCGGCACGATCGTATTTCGATCCGTTGATTCCTTTCTCGTAGAGTTTCAACGCTTTGCCCTCCAGCACGACCGAACACGCTTCTTCCTCATCGTCCCACTGGGCCGAAGCCACAAAAGGCAGTCCAATCAGCAATGCCAGCAGCAGGTGCGTGCGTTCGGTACAGCTCATGCGAAGCGGAGTTAGGCGGAGGGCGGAGTCAGTTCGCCTTCAGAGGCTGCGATAAACGAGGATACCGCACCATCTCCCGTGACATTAACCACCGTGCGGCACATATCCAAGATGCGGTCGATGGGGAAAATCAGCGCGATCCAAGCCGGATTCAAACCAACGCTCTCAAGCACTATGATCATAAGGACCAAACCTGCCGAAGGAACGGCTGCCGCGCCAATGGAAGCGAGGGTCGCTGTGAGCACGATGACGGCTTGCTGGCTAAAGGCCAAGTCGACCATGTGGAACTGGGCCAGTGCCACGACCGCAATGGCTTGGTACATGCTGGTGCCGTCCATGTTCACCGTGGCGCCGATGGGCAGGACAAACGACGAAGTCCGCGTGCTGACGCCCAACCGGTCGTGAACACATTGCATGGTCACGGGAAGCGTGGCCACCGAACTCGAAGTTGAAAACGCGGTCAGCTGCGCATCGCGCATGCCCGATTGGAACTGCTTCCAGCTCAATTTCTTGATGGTCAAAGCCACCAGCGCGGGGTAGAACAGGAACACCATGATGGCCAATCCGAGGACCACTACCAGGCCATAACGCAGGAGGAAACTCAATAGCTGCTTCAGCATCTCGGGTTCGGTCCCGGCTGCTTTGACAATTTGCCCTGCCATCAGTGCAAAAACGAAGAAGGGCATGCCTTTCATCACCACCCACACCATTTGCACAAAGACCTCATTCAGCGAATCGACGGCGCGCGTCAGCGGGGCTTTTTTCTCATCAGGCAACCCGACGACAACGATGCCAAAAAAGATGGCGAAGAAGATGATCTGCAGCATGGACATGTCCACCAGCGAACTGAAAATGTTTTTGGGCACGACGTCCACCAAGGGCTGCAGTGGTCCGGAGTTCTTCGTGTTCGTGGCTTTGTTGAGCTTGTCGGTCACCCATTCACTCGAAGCGGCCTCCTCGCTCGCGATGCTCTGAACCAGCGCCGCATTTGCCGGGTTGTCGATAGTTCGAATGTCGTCCAACGCTTGGATGCCGTTGGCGTCGCGCCAGAGTTCATAGCGGATGCGGTTGGCTTTGAGCAGGTCGTCGTCGGCCCCCGATCCGGGCTGGAACACATTGACCAAGGCCAGGCCGATGACCACCGCCGCCATGGTCGTAGCCAAATAGGTGAGTAAGGTCTTGATGCCCATGCGGCCCAGTTTCTGGATGTTGCCCAAACTGGTCACGCCGCTGATGATGCTGAATAGCACCAAGGGCACAGCAATGAGCTTGAGCAGGTTGATGAAAATGTCACCAAACGGCTGGATGTAGGCCAGGGTGAAGTCGTTCCAACCCATGGTTACACTCAACCATGCGTACACGACACCGAGCGACAAACCAATGATGACTTGCCAGTGGAGGGCCAGTTTCTTCATGCCTCTAATGTACACGTTGAACGCCCGGAAAACCTTGACAAATCAGAGTTTGGCGGCACGGTTTATCAACCAATGATCCGCCAATACTAACAGGGCCATGGCCTCAACAATCGGCACCGCACGGGGCAGCACGCAGGGGTCGTGGCGTCCTTTGCCATCCAACGTGATGGCTTCACCGTCCGCATTCACCGATGCCTGTGGCTTCATCAGTGTAGAGACCGGCTTGAAACCGACGCGAACAACGAGGTCTTCTCCGTTGGTGATACCGCCTTGGATGCCGCCGCTGTGGTTGGTCGCCGTACGCACTTGACCTTGCTCGTCCGTATGGAAGGTGTCGTTGTGTGCTGAACCCCGCATGGTCGTGCCGTGCAGTCCGGAGCCAATTTCCATTGATTTCACAGCGGGAAGGCTCCAGAAGGCATGAGCAAGGGTGGCTTGGAATTTGTCAAAAACGGGTTCGCCCAAGCCAGCGGGGATGCCGCGTCCGACCAAGGCGACGGTGCCGCCTATTGTATCACCCTCTTTGCGGACGGCCTCAATAATGGCTGCCATCGAGGCTGCCGTCGCAGGGTCTGGGCAACGTGTGGGTGAGGCGTCCACCTCTGCACGATCGAAGAACCTCGGTGTAAAGGGCACAGCGGTTTCTTCCACGCGCTCGACGTAGGCTGAAATTTCAATGCCGGCTGATGCCAAGAGCTGCCGCGCAATGGCTCCGGCGGCTACACGGCATGCGGCCTCGCGAGCGGATGCGCGTCCACCACCACGGTGATCGCGGTGCCCGTACTTTGCCGTATACGTGTAATCGGCATGGGACGGTCGAAAGGCGGATTGAAGGTGGTCGTAATCGCCGGATTTGGAATCTTCGTTGCGAAGCATAAATCCGATGGGCGCTCCCGTGGTGATCCCTTCGTGGATGCCGCTGAGCCACTCGACTGTGTCGCGCTCCTTCCGCGGCGTGGTCAAGTGGGACTGGCCGGGCCGCCTGCGATTCAATTCGGCTTGAACAGCCTCTGTGTCCAGCGCCAATCCTGAAGGGCACCCGTCAATGACGCCGCCAATGGCGCGGCCGTGGGATTCGCCAAACGTAGTCAGCCGAAACAAG
>CALGDB010000163.1 GCA_937884175.1 uncultured Flavobacteriales bacterium | reverse complement strand
TGCTGCCCGAGCGAGCGGCAATTTCGGGCCGTCTGGTACTCAGCGATTTTACACGAGAAGCCATCAATCGATTTAAAGAGAGGCAGAATACGCCTTTGTACAAAAGGTAATCCCGCCTCCTTTTGACACGAAAAAGGGCGCCCTGGTGAGGCGCCCTTTTTGATTAAAGTTCGTTGCGATGCTCAGTGAATCAGCAAGCGCTTGGCGCCCTGCTGCTGCCCATTGCGCAGTACCACGTGGTAGAATCCAGTTTCTACACCGCTTAACTCAAACTGAACGGGTTGGCCATTGAAGGTGCGCTCGAAGCTATTGATCAATCGACCGGAGGCATCGAGCAGTTCCAAAACGGTCTTACCATTCAAACCTGTACCGTTGATCCAGAACACTCCGTTCGTTGGGTTCGGGTATACGTCAAAATCAACCACTGCCAACTCCACAATGCCGGTAACGTTGTTGACAATCACTTCAATGGTCTCCGTGCAACCGTTCGCGTCGGTAACCGTCAAGACATATGTACCTGCGGATATGTTATTCAGAACCGGCTCAGTATTCGCGAATTCGTTTGGACCCGTCCAAGCGAATTCATACGGGAAGGTACCTCCAGTGACAACCATATTGATGGAGCCATTTGAACCACCTTCCAATTCATCCGTTGCATCAGCGATGAGTTCAATATCACAGTAGTAGCAGCTGCCATCGTCATCCGTGGCGTCTTCGTTGTAGTTCTCCGCATCAGGATCGGTACAACCTGCAATCTCCAATTCATCGCAGACACCATCGCCGTCAGCGTCATTGAGGCAGTTGCCGTCGCAATCGTAGTATTCCTCCGCGTACTCGCACATGCCGTCGTCGTCCGTTGCTGCGGCGTCATAATTGCAGGCCAATTCATCGGTGCAACCAGCAATCTCCAATTCATCGCAGACACCGTCGCCGTCAGCATCGTTGAGGCAGTTGCCGTCGCAATCGTAGTATTCCTCCGCGTACTCGCACATGCCATCGTCGTCCGTTGCTGCGGCGTCGTAATTGCAGGCCAGAGCGTCCGTGCAGCCAGCAATCTCTAATTCATCGCAGATACCATCGCTGTCAGCGTCGTTGAGGCAGTTGCCGTCGCAATCGTAGTATTCCTCAGCGTACTCGCACATGCCGTCGTCATCCGTCGCTGTGGCGTCGTAATTGCAGGCCAGAGCGTCCGTGCAACCCGCAACCTCAAATGGATCGCAGATGCCATCTCCATCGGTATCGGCCAAGCAATTGCCATCGCAGTCATAGCCAGCTGCTGGGAAATCACAGGAACCGTCGTTGTTGGTCGCATCCACATCGTAGTTGCATGCCGCTTCGTCGGTGCAACCCTCTACCTCTAATTCATCACACACGCCGTCGCCGTCCATATCCATCAAGCAATTGCCGTCGCAGTCATAGTACGTTTCGGCATAGGTGCATGAACTGTCATCGTCGGTGGCGTTCATGTCGTAGTTGCAGGCCGCTACATCCATGCATCCAGAAACTTCCAATTCGTCGCAAACACCGTCGCCATCCATATCCATTAAGCAGTTGCCATCGCAGTCGTAGTAGGTTTCTGCATACGTACAAGAACCATCATCACCTGTAGCCGAAGAATCATAGTTACAAGCGGTTTCGTCCGTGCATCCCAAGCAACTGT
The DNA here is from genome assembly GCA_937884175.1 of uncultured Flavobacteriales bacterium. Classification (GTDB taxonomy): domain Bacteria; phylum Bacteroidota; class Bacteroidia; order Flavobacteriales_D; family Sanyastnellaceae; genus UA16. The sequence continues at coordinate 6,197 of CALGDB010000163.1, read as the reverse complement.
AATCGCATGATCCATTGTCCACCGTGAAAATCGGATCGTAATTGCACGCCCCTTCATCGGTGCATCCGACGCATGAGGTGTAGTCACATGAACCATCGTCTTCCAGGACGTCTGGATTATAGTTGCAAGCGGATGGGTTCGTACATCCAGCATTGCAGCTGTAATCACATGAACCATCCTCATACAGCGCATTGGGGTCGTAGTTGCAGGCGTCTGCATCGGTACAACCTATGCAGGCGAGGTAATCGCAAGACCCATCATCATCCGTGGCGTCGACGTTGTAGTTACAGGCGAACGCATCCGTACAACCGACCACTTCCAATTCATCGCAAATGCCATCAGAGTCGGCATCATTCAAACAGTTGCCGTCACAATCGTAGTAGGTTTCAGCATAGGTACACGAACCGTCATCCTCTGTAGCTTCCGCATCATAGTTACAGGCCGTTACATCTGTACAACCGCCAGAATTGGTAGAAGGGGTGTACGTTCCGATGCCACAGAATTCAAAGGTGAAATAAAGGCTGGCTGAACCCAAACCGTTTTGGAAAACCTGGACGTTGATGGTACCGCAAATTTCACCGGCTGTTGTCATCTGCAAAAACAACACGCGCATGTTGTCATCAGGCAGTCCGTTGGGCGCGCCGTTCAAAACATACCAGGCTCCTCCAACCGACGAGTCAATGAATACATCCTGACCATCCAGTGCAGAACCGGATGCAAAACACTCAACAAAAGGCTGCAATGGATCCTCCAACGTGGAGACTCCCACTTCATCGCCCGTCTCTTGCTCGTCAATGCCAATCGTTACCCAGCTGTCCGCAGCTAATTCAGGAAAGAATGCCAAGAACGCAGGATTGATTGCACTTGCCGTGGTTCCACCGAATCCGCTGTTCCAAAACGATCCGTTCGATGTGGTAATGCTCAATGGAGCGGTGTCACCTCCGTAAACGGACGATAGAAAATCGTCGGAATTCGCCATGTCGATGTACATCCGGTACGTCGTGAGGCCTTCGACAATGTCTGTTGCGTGTTCCTCGACAGTTAACGAGTATTCCTGTGCTGATGCAGTTGTAAAAAATCCAAACAGGACCGGCACGAGCATTGCGCGTAACAGTTGGTTCATTCTTCTTGGAGATTTATTGAGAAGTGCAATGTAATTCCAAAACAGAAAAAGTCGGACGTTGCCGCCCGACTCTCTCTCAATTTTGTCAACCTTTTAGATTATGGGTTAACCAATAATTTTTCATTGCGCACCAAAGTCCCATCCGAAACACGTATCACATAATGACCTGCAGCACAATTCCCGACAGGAATGACTTGGAATCGTCCGTTGGAGGCTGCTATTTGTTGCCAAATCAAACGCCCGGTTGCATCGTACAATTCCACGGTCATTGCCGCATTTACCTCAAGAAGCTCAACAGTCACCCAATCCAACGCGGGATTCGGGTAAACCCGTATGCTCCACTCGTCACCAAATTCAGTGACATCAACAATGGTTTCCACTACAATATCAGACAGTTGAATGCTGCATCCGTTGGCATCAGTAACCTCAACTTCGTAGGTTCCAGGATTTAATCCATCAACGTCCTCTTGATCGGAAGCGAATACACCCTCCAGCCCCGTCCACGCGAATGCATACGGTTCGCTGCCGCCGCTGACCGAAATAACAATGCTTCCCGCTTCTTCGTTTTCTGGTGACCCCACAACTAGGTCCACCACCACAACCAGCGGCTCGGGTTCCGAGATTTCAAAGGACAGGGTATCAACACACCCCATTTCGTCGGCCACTACCACTTCGTACGAGCCTCCGGAGAGACCAGTGAAAATGGAATCTACCTGTTGAATATCCAATGGGAGCAAGGTGTACACTAGTGCACTTGAATCCGGCAAAGCATCCGTCGCGAGTACGGTGACCGAACCGTCATCGGCACCCTCACAACTCACATCGCTCACGGCAACCGAAGCACTGAGGGTGCAATACATGCACGAGCCATCATCATCCGTCGCCTCAGCGCTGTAGTTCAAGGCCATTGGGTCTGTACACCCCCCTATTTCAATTTCATCACACACCCCATCGCCATCGGCGTCGTTCAAGCACATGCCCTCGCAATCATAGTATAAGGCAGCATACGTGCAATCGCCGCTGTCGGTGTTGGCCTGCGCATCGTAATTGCAGGCCACTTCATCGGTGCATCCCAACGCAATGGCTACGCACGAGCCGTCTTCGTATTCAGCTGTAGCATCGTAATTGTACGCTTCTGTATCCATGCAGCCACAGGCATTTTGGAACACAGGGGCATTGGTCCACACCGTGCCTTCAAAAGTGAACGTGTACAACGAGCCGTTATCATTATCTCCGCCTTCGAACACTTGGACATTCAATTGACCATCCAAGGTCCCAGCCGTCGTTACCTGAGCAACCAAGACACGCATCTCAGCTCCGGCAATGCCGTTCGCTCCTCCGTTCAAAATGAACCACGAACCGCCGACTGCATCATCCATCACAATCGCCTCACCAGATTCAAATTCTGCTACCCAGCCCTCTGCGCCTGGCGCTCCAACGGCGTTGACGAGGTTCTCCCCTGCAACCGTAGGACCATCCACGCCAATGGTGACCCAGCTGTCGTAGGCCAATTCTGGGAACGTTTCAAAAAACGCTGGATCGTTGTTTTGGGCCAAATGCGATCCAAACGGGTGCTGGTACCAACCGGAATCAGAGGCCATAATCAGCGTGTCCATATCGTTGCCGTACACCGCAGAGACAAAGTCATCTTCCCCTACGGTGGTCACATAGAATCGGTACGTCGTCATGCCCGCCAAATCTCCGTCCTCGTGAACAGCAACCGTGTCAATCTCCAAGCCATAGGCAATGATTTCATCGTTCGCACACGAACAGAAGTCACAGCTTCCATCTTCGTCGGTTGCGAGGGGATCGTAGTTGCAAGCATTCGATGCCGTGCACCCTGACACTTCGAATTCGTCACAAACGCCATCGGCATCCGCATCGTTCAAGCACACCCCTGCGCAATCCACATAGTCCTCAGGGTAAACACATGATCCATCATCGTTGGTGGCCTCAGGGTTGTAGTTACACGCCAGGGCATCCACGCAACCCTCCGTCGCCACGATGATAACCAAGGTCTGTTCAAAATGCGCTGCATTCCCGCATGCATCCGTGGCCGTGTAGGTTCGCAAATAAGTAGCCGTATCACCGACCGTTTCGAGGAGCATGTCTTCTGACGACCACTGCGCATTGCCATCGCACGCATCTTGTATGGCAACGAACGGATCGGGGGTTTCCTCTCCCTCTTGTTCATTTACCTCAATCACATCTTCGGGTTGATTCAAGAACACCGGAGGGATTGTATCTGCAACCGTAATCATTTGGATGGCCTCAGCCGTGTTGCCTGCATTGTCCGTCGCGTAGAACGTTCGCGTGCAGAGGTAGTTGTACGGTGGGCAATCGAATACAAATTCGATGGGACCGTCGATGAACATGACCTGCACCGATTCATCGCACGCGTCTTCAGCCATGGCAATCACCGTAGGCATGGGTTGGTCGCACTGCACGGTGGAATCGGCCGGCACAAATGTGAAGTACGGCGCGATGGTGTCCTCAATGCACGGATCGACGTAGTAATCGCATGTACCGTCGTCATCCGTCGCCATAGGATCGTAATTGTTCGCATCCATGGCGGTGCATCCCGCAATCTCCAGCGGGTCGCATACACCATCCGCATCTGAATCTTCCAAACAGACCCCGTCGCAATCGTAGTTTGCTTCAGCGTATTCACAAGCATCGTAAGTCGGCTGACCACACGCATCATGCAAACCAACCAGTTTGTTGAATCCGCCATTGATACCATCGCCGTTTTCAAAAAACTGGATGTACAGCTGCCCATCCATGTTTCCGTCCGTTGTAAACTGGCCGAGCAATACACGCTTATCCTCACCCGCAACGCCATTGGCCGCGCCGTTTAAGACGTACCAAACCCCCCCGAGCGCATCCGCTATGTTCAGAGAGCCACCAGCTTCGAACGGCTCAACCCATGGCTCGAGGCCTTCAAGAATGCTGACCCCAGATTCACCGCTGGTGCCGTCAGCCGACTCATCCAATCCAATGGTTACCCAAGAATCGTACGCCGCCTCAGGAATGAAAGGGAATATCAGGGGGTTCGAACTCTCACCCAGCACACCGCCCGCTTCGTGCTGGAAGAAGGTAGTCGTCGTATGGATGAAGGTTGAGAATTCATCGTCACCCGCAACAGCACTCACGAAATCGTCCTCGTTATCGCACAAGGCATAAATCCGGTACGTGGTATAACCCGCCAAGTCCGTGGTACCCACCACCCCATCGTGTTCAGCATACGCTTCAATTTCAATGCAGTACGCTTCATATGGGACATAGTTGCACGCCGTTTCGTCGTTACAAACGGCAGGGTACGTGCATGAACCATCTTGATCCGTTGCACTCGAATCATAGTTGAGCGCCAGCGCATCGATGCATCCCGGAATTTCGAGTTCATTGCACACGCCATCGCCGTCGTTGTCACCCAAGCAGTCGCCCGCACAGGAATAGTACGCCTCGGCAAAAACGCAGGAAGCATCATCGGCAATAGTGAACGTCGGATCGTAGTTACAAGCGCCCCCTAGGGTGCATCCAACGCAAGAATCGAAGTCGCAGCTCCCATCGGACGTCGTAGCATCCGGATTGAAATTGCACGCCAAGGGATTGGTGCACCCCGCAATTGAAAACGTGCACGAACCGTCATCATCTGTGGCGGTTTCGTTGAAGTTTTCGGCTGTCTCATCGGTGCATCCCGCCACCTCAAATTCATCGCACACACCGTCCACATCTGCGTCGTTGAGGCACGTTCCGTCGCAGGCATATCCCTCTTCTGGGAAAACACAGCTGGCCGGATCGTACACCGTCAAGGTCGGATCGAAATTGCACGCAGACGGATTCAAGCACCCAATGCAACTAGTAAATTCGCAGCTACCATCGTCTTCGTTTGCGGTGGGGTCAAAATTGCACGCCAGTGGATTCTGGCAGCCAAGGAAGATGCAATTGCCATCGTCCGAGGTAGCCGTTGGATCATAGTTGTCAGCATCCACATCCGTGCATCCCGCGCACGAGACGAACTCACAAGAGCCATCGTCCACCGTTGCAAGCGGATTGAAATTGCATGCGGTAACGGTTGTGCAACCCGGCGATTCACAGCTTGTGTATTCGCATGAACCGTCGTTGTACAAGGCCTCGGCATCGTAGTTACACGCCGTGGGGTCTGTGCAGCCAATGCAGGCCAGAAAATCACACGAGCCGTCATCGTAGGCAGCATTGGGATCGTAGTTGCACGCCCAAACATCCGTGCATCCGCCGCATTCGTACTCACAACTCCCGTCGTCCTCGGTAGCACCTTCATCGTAATTGCAAGCTAGGGGGTCAGTGCATCCAGGGAACACTGCTGGTGGGAGCAAGTCCCAGACTTCGGTTCCCTCAAACCCCTGCTGTACTTGAATGGCGTCTGCATCTCCTGAAGCGGGAATGACCTGTGCATTCAAGGCGCCCGTGGGCACGCCAGCCGTCGTCACTTGCATCACGAGCACCCGCAGATCATCACCAGCATAGCCATTGACCGCTCCAGAAAGCAAATACCACGCACCGCCCAATTCGTCATCGACCACAAACCCTTCTCCGTCTGAAGACGACCCCGCTACGAAATTTTGCAGGAAAGGCTGCGCATCGCTTTGCAAGGAAGAGACATCCACTTCTCCACCCCCGTTTGGTGCGTATTCCAATCCAATGGTCACCCAACTGTCGTAGGCGACTTCTGGGAAATAGCTCTCAACCAACGGAATGATTCCGCCAGCCGTTGGTCGGGTGGCAAATACGGAATTGAACATTGGTGCGTCCAAACTCAACTCAAGTGGCGCCTGGTCCCCACCGTAAATGGCCGAAACAAAATCATCCGGATGATTGAGCTGGAGGTAAAACCTATAGGTCGTTTGCCCCGCTAACTCCGCAATACCGTTGACGCCATCGTGCACCATGTATTCTTCAATGAGAAACGTGGTTCCTTGCGAGAAAGCCGCGGAAAGGCCTGCGAAGAAATAGATCAATAAAGCGTGAATCACGCCTAAAAGTCGGTAAGAAAGACCCATAATCAAACTGGAAAATTGAGAGATATATGGTCATA
>CALGDB010000162.1 GCA_937884175.1 uncultured Flavobacteriales bacterium | reverse complement strand
GTTGCCAAGGATCAACGCCCGGTCATGCGCTGAAGTCAAAAAGGGGCGAAGGGATTTCATGAAGCCCTCCGCATCGGTGTTGTGTCCGACCCATCCGTTCGCGCCGGGCTTGATGGCGTTGACCGCACCGATGGCGCGGGCCGTCGGAGTCAAATCCTGCAACAGCGGAATGATGGATTGCTTGTACGGGATGGTCACGTTGAGTCCCATCAAGGCCGGAGACGCCTGGGCTTCGGTTTGCAACCACTCCCCAAAGCCCTCTAGGTTCGCGCGTTCAAACCGTTCGTACGACGCGTCGTTGAGGCCCCAAGTGCTGAAGCGATCGGCAAACAGCGCCGGCGATTGGCTGTGGGCCAAGGATCGACCCAGGACACCAAACCGGCGTGTGATGCTCATGTGGCAAAGCGGTTTCCGAGCCGCTGCATGGCAACGACGAGCCCTGCGCCGGCTGCAGCACAAGCGAGACAAATGAGCAATTCACCGGACTCTGGCCAGGCATTCGTTTGAAGCCACGTTTCACGGCCGTCGCTGTGGGTGTGAAGCAGGAGCACGTTTTCCTTCCATGGCCAAAGGGCTTGGAAGGAACCCAGCAGCAATCCGGTCAACATCGCCATGACCTGGTTTCGGGCTTTGGCCAGCAGGGATTTGAGTCCTTTGCTAAACCCCAGCAGTCCACTGATGGCGCCGGCGCCTACCGTGGCAATGACCACGAGATTCAGCTCTTTCAAGGCCCCGATAATGGCGCCATACACGCCCAGAAGGAGCAAGATGAAACTGCCTGAAATGCCGGGCAGAATCATCGCACAAGCCGCGATGGCTCCACAGGCAAACAGGTACGCCAAGCTCGGTTCCACCTGAAGCGGCGGCAACGAGCCCACGCCGAATGTGATGGCTGCTCCCGCAATGAACAGCGCGGCGGTGGGGGCAGTGCGCTGCGTGATTTCGCGGCCGACCAGGGGAATGGAAGCCCCAACCAACCCGAAGAAAAAGGCGAACAAGGCCGCTTTGTGGTGTTCCAGTAGGTGGTGCAGCAGGCCGGACAGTGCGAAAATGCTGGTGCCAATTCCAGCGACCAAGGCAACCAGGAAGGGGGCGTTCAATGCCCGCAAGACCCCTTGGAAACCTTCGTTTTTCCAGGTGTCAATCAACTCCAATGACACGGCAGAAATCGATTGCAGGAGGTCGTCGTAAATGCCCGTAATCAAGGCCACGGTTCCACCGGAAACGCCGGGAACAAGGTCCGCGGCCCCCATGGCCATGCCGCGCAAGAAAATTCCGAGGTGGCGTTTCATCCCACTTCTTCTTCGGGAGAAAACGCCGCGCACCACGCTGTGATGCCGCCTTCCAAGCTGTAGAGGTTGTCGAACCCATATTTCGTCATCAGCGCACTGACGGTCGCTGCCGATCGCGCACCGGCGCGGCAATACACCACAACGGGATGCGACCGCGGAATCTGCGCTTGCCTGCTCAGGCAAAACGCCATCGGAATGTGGACTTCTGTGAGGCGGCTGACCGTCACCTCATGGATTTCGCGGATGTCCAAAAACGAAAAGGCCTGTCCGTCCTGTTTCCATTGCTGGACTTCATGGGGGGTGATGGTAGGGACGGGAGGCTGCATGGGTTAGGGCTTGGGGTTAGTCTTCCTCGACGGTGTCGTTCACGAGGCGTTTGCCTTCCGCCAGCGCATCGGGCAGGTGCTCGAAGAAGGTGTCTCCGCGCAGCCCGAGCCGCAAACACTCCAGTGGGATCAGGTCGTTCGGTCCGATGTTGCCTAAGTTGACGTTCGCACCAAACTGACGGAGGAACCACACCTGTTGGGGCTTTTTCGGTGCTTCCCAGAGGATGTCTTCCAACGCGACGTTGGCCAAGATGCGCCTAACCAGCTGCACGTGGGCGCTTCCGTTGGGACGGTAGATTCCGACGTTGCCGCTTTCGCGGGCTTCTGCGATGACCTTGAAGCTTCCGGCTTGCAACTCGTTGCTCATCATCCGAATCCACTTGGCCGGACTGATGAGGATGCCTTCTTCTTTGGAACCCACTTCGGAAAGCACTTTGTAATTCTTGCTGAGCTTGTTGATGAGCTCGCATTTTTCGTCGTGGGGGATGACCATGGATCCGTCGCTGACTTCCAAGCAGGTGATGCCCAAACTGTCGATGAAGCGGAGGTAGTTGTCGAGTTCGTTGCGAATGTAAAACGCTTCGAACAAGGTGCCGCCGCAGTAAACATCAAATCCAGCTTCGTGGTAGCGCTTGACCTTGGCTCCGACGTTGGGGGTGACCAAGGACGTGCCAAAACCGAGCTTCAACAGGTCAACCAGTTCGCCACCGGTTTCGATGATGTCCTCGGCTTGCCGGAGGCTCAACCCTTTGTCCATCACCATGGTCAAGCCATTGGTGCGGGGGCGTGTTGAGCGTTCAGGCAGATGCGAAATTTCGAACATTATTTAGGGTTTAAATCGTTCAATCCGTTCGATGTAGCGCGCATCATTGGCAAGCGCAGGTAAGAAATTCAGGAGAATTTCGGACTGATCAAAGTGGTGTGTCAAAAGGAATTCAAGCAGGTCAAACGCTGCTTTGTGCTGGCCCAAAGCGTACAAGCTGATGAAGCGTCGGTAGCTTAGGTTCGCTGCTTCTCGAAGGGCAGACAAGCCGTCATCGATGACGAGCAATGCGTCTTCATGGCGACTGGCCAGTTGCAAATTATCCACACGCTCGAGCCAGAGTTCTTCGTGTTGGATGTCCAAGAGCAGCCCCTGGGTGTAAACCTCTTCAGCGCGGTCGTGTTCCTCGCGTTTTTTGAGGCACGTCGCGAGCAGCAGGTGGTAATCGGCGTGCTTGGGTTCGATTTCCAAGGCTTGCTCGAAGTAAGAGCACGCCTCCCCGAGTCGCCCTTGCATGTCCGCGAGCACGCCCAATCCGACAAATGCGTCGGCAAACCGAGGGTCCAGTTTCAAGCTATCGCGGTAGTAGGATTCCGCGCGTTCCAAATCTCCGATCCGCTCGAGGCATTCGCCCATGTAACACCGCGTGCTGGGCGAGGGGAGTTCAAACGTCAGGGTCTCTTCGTAGGTGTGCAGCGCGTCTTGGTACCGCTCCATAGCGACCAAGGCCTCCGCTTTCTGATGGTACGCGGGACCGAATGCGCTTTCGATGGCAATGGCAAAATCATATGCATCGATAGCTTGGATGTAGCGTCCGCATTGCTGAAGTGCATTTCCCTTACTGTACCAGGCGGCAAACGAATACGGCTGCTTTTCTAGGAATTGCTCGTAGAACGATGCCGCCTGCTTGAATTGTCCTGTTCGCTCGTAGCAGAAGGCCAATTCGTAAACGGCTGTCTCATTCAGGGTATCTTCCTCGAGGGCTTCGTGCAGGTTGCGAATGGCCTTTTGCCAGGCCCCCATGTTTTCGTATTCCAACGCAATATCAATGCGTATTTCCCGCTTCGCCTCTTTGTCCGCGAAGACTAGGGCGCGTTTGAAACAGTCAATGGACAGCTTGTGTTCCGACATCTGGCTGTACACCGCGCCGAGGGTTATGAGCACTTCCTCGTTCATGGGTTCGATTTCCAGCAGCTTTTTGAGCAGGGGCACAGCTTTGACGCCTTGGCCGGAAGCGATGCGGATCTGGGCAAGCTTAAGTTTGAGGGCGAGGTTGGTGGGGTACAGTTGGCCCGCGTATCGCGCTACTGCATGGGCTTTGCTGATGGATTTCTGCTCGAGGTAATGCTCGATCAGTCCTTCTAGTTCATCCACGTCAAAGAAGGTTTGTTCGCCGTGCTCGACCATCGCCTCGAACTTCTCAACGAGTCCTTGCAGTGCTGGCTCACCTCGATGAGCACGTCCTTCTTCATTCATCAAACAAAGCTACTACTGGAAGAGATTCCGGGCCGCATTTCGAACACTCCTTTTTTCACATCCGAGGGCATTTCTTTCACGACTCATGCCCAGCCATGGTATTTTTGGACCATGCTCATCACATCCATCTCTGGCATCCGAGGAACCATTGGAGGGGCTCCCGGAGAAGGCCTAACGCCTCCCGATGTCGTCAAATTTACCACAGGGTATGCACGCTGGATCCGCGAGGCGTCCGGGCAACCAAGACCCACGGTGGTCGTAGGGCGGGATGCACGCGTGAGTGGAGAGCTCGTCCGGGATCTGCTCGTCGGAACGTTGAACGCCGCCGGTGTCGATGTCGTGGATTTGGGCCTGAGCACCACACCGACCGTTGAGTTGGCGGTCCCTGCGGAGCAAGCCGACGGCGGTATCATTTTGACCGCAAGCCACAACCCGCGGCAATGGAACGCGTTGAAGCTGCTGGATGCGACCGGGGAGTTTTTGAGTGCAAAGGCGGGCGAGCGGGTGTTGGGACTCGCCAAAGCCCCGGCTGAGTATGTCGAAGTAGATGCCATCGGTGGCGTCAGCCGACGATCCGATTGGATGGAAAAGCACGTCGCGCACGCTTTGGCCTTGGCCTTGGTGGATGGCGACGCGGTGCGTGCTCGTGGATTCAAAGTGGCGGTGGACGCCGTCAACTCTAGCGGTGGAATCATTGTGCCGATGCTGTTAGAAGTCCTAGGATGCGAAGTAGTCAAAGTCCACTGCGATCCGACGGGCCAGTTTGCCCACAACCCCGAGCCGCTTCCCGCGCATTTGACGGACCTCTGTGAGGCCGTGGTGAAGGAGGGGTGCGACCTCGGTATCAGCGTGGATCCCGATGTGGATCGATTGGCGTTTGTGGCGGAGGATGGAAGCTGGTTTGGCGAAGAGTACACGTTGGTGGCTGTCGCCGACTACATCTTGAGCAAAACCCCCGGCAACACCGTGAGCAACATGAGCTCAACGCGCGCCCTTCGGCAGGTTACTGAAGCGCGTGGAGGGCGGTACACGGCGAGTGCAGTGGGTGAGGTCAATGTAGTTAAGGCCATCAAGGACACCGACGCGGTCATCGGTGGTGAGGGCAACGGGGGCATCATCTACCCCGCGTCTCATTGTGGGCGAGATGCCGTGGTGGGAACGGCGTTGTTTTTGACTCAACTCGCTGAATCGGGCCAGCGCGTGAGTGCACTCCGCAGCACGTACCCGAATTGGTTCATGTCCAAGGGTAAATTGGCCTTGCCGGCGGTTGATGTCGACGCGGCGCTGATGCAACTGATGGAGGCCCATCCTGAGGCAGAAGTGAACACCGTAGACGGGGTGAAATTCGATTTGGAAGAAGGGTGGGTGCACTTAAGAAAATCCAACACGGAACCCATCATTCGCGTGTATGCCGAGGCGTCTTCACTAGAGGCGGCATCTGCTTTGGGCGACCGCTTCAAAAACGAATTGCAAGGCTTCTTGCGCGCTTTGGAGGATTAAACCAAAAAGGTGCATTTTTGCGTTCCTGCTGCTGCGCCATGAACGTGTACCTCGATAATGCCGCGACGACCGCCGTCGCACCTGAAGTGGTGAAAGCCATGGTACCCGTGCTGAAGGAGTGCTTCGGGAACCCTTCCTCCAGCCATGCCGTGGGTCGCAAGTCACGGGTGTTGATTGAACAGAGCCGCCGCCGGGTGGCTAAGCACCTCAATTGCCACCCCAGCTGCATCTATTTCACATCGGGCGGAACGGAAGCGGACAACTTGGCGCTGCGCGGCGCAGTTCGCGACCTTGGGTGCACCCGCATCATCACATCTCAAGCCGAACACAGTGCCGTCATCAAAACAGCTCAATCCCTCGAGCGGAGCGCAGGCACTGTGTTGGACTTGGTGCGCCACTTGCCTAACGGCAAAGTGGACCTCGAACACCTCGCAGCGCTGTTGGCGAAGGGGGGGAAGACCATCGTGAGCCTAATGCACGCCAACAACGAGGTGGCCGTGATCCAAGACTTGGAACGCATCGGGACCATGTGCCGAGAAGCTGGCGCCTTGTTCCATTCGGATACCGTGCAGACCATGTGCCACTACGAGTTCGATTTGGAGGCGCTGCATGTGGATTTCATCACGTGCTCAGCCCACAAGTTTCACGGCCCCAAGGGGGTGGGTTTTTTGTACATCCGAAAGGGCGTAAAACTCAAGGGGCAAATTGAAGGGGGAAGCCAGGAGCGCGCGGTGCGCGGTGGCACAGAGAGCACGCACAACATCGTAGGCCTCGCGGCTGCCATGGATCTGGCGTACACGGACTTGAAGGTGCATCAAGACTACGTACGGGCACTGAAAGCCCAAATGGCCAATGGTTTGACGGAGGCGATTCCCGGTGTACGGTTCAACGGTGACTCGGACAGCCCCGATGGCCTGTACACTGTGTTAAACGTGTCGTTCCCGCCCCATCCCAAATCGGGTATGGCTTTGTTCCTGCTGGACTTGGAGGGCGTAGCCTGTTCGGGTGGAAGCGCGTGTTCAAGCGGTGCGACGCTGGGATCACATGTGCTGCGCGCGCTCGAATTTCACGATCCGCAACGGGCGAGTTTGCGGTTTTCGTTTGGTCGGTACAACACGGCCGAGGAGGTGGATTACGCCATCGCCGCCATCCGCCGGGTCTTCGCGTAAGGCAAGCGACCGCATTTTTTCCTTTCGGATTCCGGCTCCAAGGCTTTTTTCATCCCGCTCTTCGGATTAATTTCGGACCTCGACCAGATCGCATGGCACTTAACTCTGCATTCCGTTGGTTCATCCGCAAGCGTATGATGAACATCGAGCGGGTCCGTTCACGGCCGGTCGAATTGCAGCGTCACTTATTCAACCGGTTGCTCCTTGAGGGCAAAAGCACGGCATTCGGTGCCGAGCACGGCTTCAGCAGCATGCGCTCCCTCCGTGACTTCCAGCGCCAGGTACCCATTCGAACGTACGATGAATTCAAGCCGTACATCCAACGTGCCCATGAAGGGGTGTTGGGGGTGTTGTGGCCAGGGGAGACGCGTTGGTTTGCCAAAAGCTCAGGTACGAGTTCCGATCGCAGCAAGTTTTTGCCGGTGACGGAAGCATCGTTGCGAGGGTGCCATTACAAAGGCGGGAAGGACCTTTTGGCCCTCTTTTGCGATCAGCGGCCCCAAGCGGAATTATACGACGGCAAGCATTTGATCCTCGGAGGCTCTTCTGCCCTGCATGATACCGGCTCAGGTGGATTCGCGGGTGACCTTAGCGCCATAATCGTCTGCAACCTCCCGTTCTGGGTCGAAGCCCGCCGGACCCCAAGCCGGGACATCGCTCTCATGGAGAATTGGGAGGATAAGGTGGATGCTCTCGCACGCGCGACCCTTCGAGAAGACGTTCGCATACTGGCGGGTGTACCCAGCTGGATGCTGGTGGTAGCCAAGCGGGTGTTGGAGTTGTCGCAGGCAGACACATTGGGTGACGTCTGGCCCAACCTGCAACTGTATATGCACGGCGGCGTGAGCTTTGAGCCGTACCGAGCGGAATTCGACGCATTGATTGGGGGGACCCGCCTGCCTTTCGATTGCCTTGAAACGTACAACGCGTCGGAGGGATTTTTCGGATTGCAGGACCGGTTGGACGGCGATGACATGCTCATGATGCTCGACTATGGAATCTACTTCGAGTTTGTGCCGATTTCCGAGTGGGATTCGGAGTCGCCACGCGCATTGGAATTACGCGAATTGGAGGTAGGAGAGGAATATGCGCTGGTTATTTCGACCAATGCTGGCCTTTGGCGCTATGCGCTCGGGGATGTGGTACGCATCACGGAGACGCACCCATTCCGGATGCAGGTGGTCGGGCGCACCACGTCGTATTTGAATGCGTTCGGGGAAGAGGTGATGGTTGCTCAGGCGGAGCGGGCGATTGCCGAGGCGAGTACGTTGGCAGATGCGCACGTGCGGGACTACACCGCGGCCCCAGTCTTCATGAACCTAGAGGAAACCGGCGCACACGAGTGGTGCATCGAATTCAGCAAGCCACCTGCAGGCGGCATGGTGTTGTTCATGGAATGCTTGGACGCTTCACTGCGTCGGCAGAATTCGGATTACGACGCTAAACGGACTGCGGAGCTCGCCTTGCGGTTCCCCATCGGGCATGCCGTGGCAGCTGGGACGTTCGACGGATGGTTGCAGGCAAAAGGAAAGCTGGGCGGGCAGCACAAGGTGCCGCGGTTGGCCAATGACCGTGCCATTGTAGATGCGCTGCTGGCAGGGCAAAAGGCTGTAGAGCGGAGCGAATTGGCCTAACAATTCGCCGTTGATTCCATGTGAGGGACCTGTTGAAAACCCGGTTTTCGTTCCGATGGAAATGGGCCTATTTTGCACCTTCAACGAAGCTAGAATTATGCACATTGCCATCGCCGGAAACATTGGGTCGGGAAAGACTACGCTGACCACGCTCCTCTCAAAACACTATCGTTACGAGCCTCATTTCGAGCAAGTGGATGACAACCCGTACTTGAATGATTTTTACAAGGACATGCAGCGTTGGTCGTTCAATTTGCAGGTTTTTTTCCTGCGATCTCGATTCGCTCAACTGGCTGAATTGCAGGAAAGCGGAAAGAAGGTCATCCAAGACCGAACCATCTACGAGGACGCGCACATTTTTGCGCCGAATCTGCATGCCATGGGCCTGATGAGCTCGCGGGACTTCCAGAATTACCTCGACCTCTTCCAGTTGATGGAGCGGTTCATTTTACCACCGGACCTGATGATCTACTTGCGCGCTTCTGTTCCGAAGCTCGTGGAGAACATCCAAAAGCGCGGACGAGACTACGAGGAGGCCATTCGCTTGGATTACCTCAATCGCCTCAATGAGCGCTACGAAGCGTGGATCAGCACGTACAGTGCTGGCAAGTTGCTGGTGATTGACGTGGACAACAACCGCTTCCACGAAAACAAAGAAGACCTCGGTGTTGTCATCGAGGGCGTTGATGCTGAGTTGCACGGCTTGTTTGTTTGAGGCGAAGAGAATTGGCCCTCACCGCAGCCTGAATTAGGCGGCGCAAGGCACGAAAAAAGGGACTCCATTTAAGAGTCCCTTTTTCATGGATAGAATGGCCAGCTTACGGCGCTTCGCCTTCTGCGTTGATTTCGAATACGCGTGTCATGGGCTGAACTTCCTGCGTAGCCTGCGCTTCGATTGCATCACCGTGGCTGTGGCCTTTTTCGCTGCTGTGGCCGCCGAGGATGGGGGCGATGACGAGGCCAACTAAGCACGTCAACTTGATGAGGATGTTCATCGAAGGTCCGCTGGTGTCCTTGAAGGGGTCACCGACCGTGTCACCGGTTACAGCAGCCTTGTGCGCATCAGAACCCTTGAACGTCATTTCACCATCGATTTCAACACCGGCTTCGAAGGACTTCTTGGCGTTATCCCATGCACCACCTGCGTTGTTTTGGAAAATCGCCCACAGGACGCCGCTCACGGCCACACCGGCCATGTAAGCACCCAATGCTTCAGCGCCCATGCCGAATCCAACGACGATCGGAGCGATGATGGTGATGGCGCCAGGCAACATCATTTCACGTAGAGCCGCCTGGGTGGAAATGTCCACGCACTTGCCGTACTCGGGCGTGCCCGTACCTTCCATGATACCGGGAATCTCTTTGAACTGACGGCGTACTTCTTTTACCATTTCCATGGCTGCCTTGCCCACGCTGTTCATGGCCAATGCTGAGAATACAACGGGTACCATGCCTCCGATGAAGAGGGCGGCCAAGACTTTGGCCTTGTAAATGTTGATGCCGTCGATGCCGGTGAAGGTCACGTACGCTGCAAACAATGCCAGGGCTGTTAATGCTGCAGAAGCGATGGCAAAACCCTTACCGATCGCTGCCGTGGTGTTTCCAACCGAGTCGAGGATGTCTGTACGCTCGCGCACTTCGTCCGGCAATTCGCTCATTTCGGCAATGCCGCCTGCGTTATCCGCAATGGGACCAAACGCATCGATGGCGAGCTGCATTGCAGTCGTGGCCATCATCGCACATGCAGCGATGGCTACGCCGTAGAAACCGGCGAACTCGTATGCGCCCCAGATGGCACCTGCGAAGAGCAGGATGGGGCCGAACGTCGAGATCATGCCCGTTGCCAGACCAGCGATGATGTTGGTCGCTGCACCGGTTGAAGACTTCTGCACGATGTCCAAGACGGGCTTCTTGCCGAGGCCCGTGTAATATTCGGTCATGTAGCTGATGGCACCGCCAACAACCAAACCGACCAATACTGCATAGAAGACTTGGATGCTGCCAAACGTGCGGCTGCCTTCTCCGAAGAACTCCATGGTCAAC
>CALGDB010000161.1 GCA_937884175.1 uncultured Flavobacteriales bacterium | reverse complement strand
CCGGATTTTGCGTAATGGTGAAGGCTTGACGTTTGAAGGGGTCGAAATGAAAATTGACGCGGCCACCCCTCGTAAACTGCTGCGCGTCAAGCTTGTGCTCCCCGAAACCGCCGTTGATGAGTAAGGCGTACGGCATCGGATTCGCCCTGCTGATTGCATGGGCCTCATTGCCCGGATGCGACGATCCGCCCGTACCTAAACCCCGGGGGTACCACCGAATCGAATTCCCTGCTTTCGAGTATGCAGGGTATGCCCATCCGTGCGGCGCTTCGTTTGAAGTGCCCGTCTACAGCAAAATCGAACGCATTGATGGCGGCGCGCCGGAAACTGGCATCTGCTGGTTCAACTGCACATTTCCGAGGTTTTCGGCCAAACTCCACTGTACCTTGATGCCGGTGGCCGACGAGGCGCAATTTTCCTCGCTTGTCGAAGATGCACATCAAATGGTCTTTTCTCATGAAATGAAGGCCGCGGGAATTCGCACCCAACAATTTGATTTCACAGAACAGCGCGTTAGCGGGGTCATGTACAATTTGCAAGGCCCGGTAGCCAGTCCCATTCAGTTTTTTGCCTCCGACAGCGCGTCGCATTTCCTGCGCGGCAGCCTCTACTTCGATCATGCCCCCAATCCAGACAGCCTGCAGCCCTCCTTGGCACACATAGAAAAAGACATCGTTCACCTGATCGAAACGCTGGCGTGGAACGAAACTCAAACGACACCATGAGCCAGGCGTGTATCCTTGATTTTGGCAACACTCGCGTGAAATGGGCACGGTTCGTCGACGGCGAATTTGCAGGCGTGCAGCAAGACGAGGAGGCGTGGGAATCATTGCAGAATTGGAACGAAGACGCCCGATGGCTCTTTGCCGCCTCGGGCCCGATGGACGACCGGTGGACCGCTTGGGTCGAAACCCTCAAGGCCAAGCGGCCAAGCTCCGTGGTGCACCTCGAAAGTGCTGAAGACATTCCTTTCCCCTCCGCATACCACTCCATGCACACTCTGGGATTGGACCGCATTGCCAACGCTGCAGGAGCGGCGGCGGAAGATGCGCAAGCCGACTGGCTAATCATCGACGCGGGCACCTGCATCACCACTGACCTGCTTCAAGGCGGGAAGTTCTGCGGTGGGTCCATTGCCCCCGGAATCGATCTCCGGCTGCGCGCGATGTTCGCCGGGACGGCGAGCCTGCCGTACCCGGAAGACTGGAGGGAACAAGCCGCTGGAGGGATTGGCTTGGATGTCGGTGACAACACGGTATCCTCGCTCCTAGCCGGAGCCGTCGGCGGTGTGCAGGCCGAATTGACCGAGCGCATTCGCCGGTTCACAAACGAAATCCCTTCCATTCGCGTTGCATTAACCGGTGGAGATGTGAAATTCTTGCAACTCCAAGCGGAGTTGCCGACTTTAGCCGACCCAAACCTCACGTGGAAGGGTTATTTCCACCTGCTGAATCGCATGCTGACCCATGAGTAATCCCACCCCATCCAATCACCCGATTTTCGGACGGCTAGCCCTCGCGGCTCTCGGGGCGGCACTACTTTGCTCCATCTCTGGTGCGGCTCAGCAATCTGAACTCTCGCCTTATTCCCGCTACGGATTTGGTTTGATTGGTCAGCTGCAAGCGCCCACCTACGCAGGTATGGGCGGTATGGAAACCACGCTGCTCACCGGCTTCCAGTTCCAGCCTAATAACCCTGCTTCAGCTACCTACCTCAGCCAGACCACGTTTCAAGCTTCCAGCATCGCCAATCAAGTGCGATTGAAGCAAGGCGAAGCATCCGCCTCGGCAGCGTTTGGTTCTCCCGGGCCCTTCGGAATCGTGGTCAAACGTAACGGCGGCAAAAACGCACTCATCCTCAACCTCTCGCCGTACAGCAACTCCGGGTATGCTATTACTCTGAGCGACACCTTTGATGGCATTGGTTTGGCGAATCAGCGGTACGAAGGTGACGGCGGGTTGAGCGCAATGAACATTGGTTGGGCGCGGGTTTTCAAAGGGTCAAAACGCATACCGGCCGGAAGCGACAGCATCCGGATCCAAAACAATGCGCTGCACATTGGGATTCAAACGCATTACCTGTTTGGTCAAATCAGTCGTACGTCAACTGTCGACATCATCGACCCCACATTCCTCGACCATCGCAATCGGTTCACAGCACAGCACCGCAGTATCACGGTCAATGCCGGGATGGTCTACGACCAACTGCTGCACGTGCGTTACGACGATCGAGGCGATTTTGAGCAGAGCCTGTCCCTGCGCATGGGCGGCGTATTCACTCCGTCCACCAACCTGCACAGCTCGTTGGTCAGCATCGACGAAACGACCCAAACATTGGGCGGCATCCCCGTTCCATTGGACACGGCATTCTACAGCGAGCGCCTCGACTTCCGCGCCCGGATGCCCCGGAGCTTCAGCTTGGGGAGCAGCTTCCATTATGACCGCGGCGACGGCATGCGAGTCGCGGCCGGCATAGAATACAAGGCATCAGCATGGGATGACGTCACCGCTGATTTTGCGCCAGAAATGCAATCCGACGGCGTCGAATGGATGGGTGCCGAATCCATGCACCTCGGACTACAATTCAACCTCGGCAATCCCGAGCAACGCCACCCTACATGGGGCAAAGCGACGTACCGGCTGGGTGTCAATCGCCAGCACCAGCCTTATGCTGTCAACGGCCACCAGGTGCAAACCCAAGCCGTCACCGGCGGCTTTACCGTCCCCCTTGTCGGCAGCCGTTCCTTGAGCCGTTTGCATTTCGGCACGGAACTTGGAGAACGCTTTACGCAAGAAGGTGCGCTGGATGAAACGTTCTTCCGGTTCCATTTCGGCGTCTCCCTGATGCCCTTCTTCAAGAACAATTGGCTGATACCAAGATTATATGACTGATAAAACCAACACAATGAAATTGATCATCCGCGGAATCTTAGCGATATTGATTGTGGCGCCTGCCTTAGTAAGCGCTCAAGACCGCTACGGAGAGACAGAGGAACAGCAGATCCTGTGCAAAGAAGCCATCAGTGTTTACGTGAGCTACAAGAAGCAGAAGAACTACGACGAAGCCTACATCCAGTGGAAAAAGGCGTGCGACGTATGCCCTCCAACCGCTCGTGAGGGCATGTACTCTGACGGCGTCCGTTTTTTGAAAAACGAACTCAAGAAAACGGAGGATGAAGCCCGTACTCAGGCACTGCAGGACAGCATCTTCCTGCTTTACGATCAGCGCATGGAGCTTTTCCCAAGCACCAGCAAAAAGCCCAACAACCAGTGCCGAATCCTCGCTTTTAAAGCGACCGATTACTACCGCTTATTCAAAAAGGACGGCGCGGCTGGAGCGAACGCCATGTTCAAGGAAAGTATCGACTGCCTAGGCGCAGCGTCTTCGCCAGCGACACTTAGCACTTACTACGTGACTTCATTCTACGCCATGAAGCGAATGGAAGACGACGCAGAAGCGAAAGGAAAATTGGGTGAAATGCTGACGGAGTACCTCACCTTGATGGACTACCTCGACCAAGGCATTGCGACGGCAACGGCCGCCGGAAAAGCAGATGCTGTTGAGGACTACACGAAAGCAAAAGGTAACTTAGACGAGGTGTTCATCGCCATCGCCCAGTGCGAAGATATGGTTCCAGTATTGAGCGAAAAGGTCGCCGCCGATTCAGCTAACTTCGAATTGAAGCAAAAGGTGTTGCGCCTACTGAATCAAAAGGATTGCACCGACAACGACCTGTACTTACCGGTAGCCATCGATGTTCACAACGAAACGCCGAGCCACCCCTCAGCTTATGCCATTGGCAACGAGCAGGCCAAGGTGGAGAACTTCGGCGAGGCGTTTGCCTATATGGAAGAGGCAGTTGCGCTTTGTGCCGACTGCGCGGAGTTAGAGGTCTACTTACTGAAAGTAGGAAAAATCGCTTCGTTCTTGGGCAAATCCAGCACGGCGCGTTCATACGCTCAGAAAGTGCTAGCCAATAACCCAGAAAGCGCGGAAGCCTACATGCTCATTGGCGACGCCATCGCCGGTGCGGCGAAGCAGTGCGACGACGGCGCGTTGGGTAGCCGCTTAGCTTACTTACGTGCGTGCGATTACTACGGCATGGCCATCAGCCGGGGCGACGAAGACACCAAAGCCACCGCCAAGAAAAAGCTCAACGCGAACAGCAAACAGTTCCCAAGCGTTGACGAAATCTTCGCGGTCGGAAAGTCCACGGGCGACGCCATCACGATTCCATCCATTGGCGGGTGTCCGTGTGCGGGTGAATCCACCACCATCCGCGTGCGCTAGGTGCCGTTGACTAACCGCACGTGCGTCAACCGAACACAAACCAGGGCCGCTCAGCGCTGAACTCCTTTTGGATAGCAGGCTGGGCCGCTTTTCTTATGCTCGGGTGTGCTAATTCCGATGCCGAGGTTTCAAACGTTATATCCGACGAAACCAGTCCGGTGCAGACGGTCACCAACGGTACATTTCGGTACAGCGAGCGCGGGGTCATCCTGCACGAGCTTCACGCAGGAGAGATGCTTCGCGAGGAACGCGGCAACGCGGAAGTGTCCGAGGATGTCGTGGAAGTGCGGAACGGCTTCAAATTGTTTATCGGCGGAAATGCTGCTAACCACGAAGCGCACATGACTGCCGACTGGGCGACCTTGGACGAAAAGAACTTGCGCCTCGTCGCCAAGCATGCCGTCACCCTCGAAAACGCCGAGGGCGATGTGCTGGAAACGGAGTACCTCGTGTGGTCGGAAGACTCGAACCGAGTGTGGACCAACCGGCCAGTAACAATTCGCACGACCGATGGAGTGATCTACGGCGAAGGGTTGGAATCAGATGCGCGGTTCGAGAACTACCGCATCATCAAACCCCGTGGTGAGATGGTGTTGGAGGGGACCGAATTGCGTTAGGTTTGCATTGGATTGAACGACCATGAACGAAGAACAACTGCACCGCGTCAACCGCATGGCCGAGCGCTTCTGGATCGGCATCATCGTATGCTGCGTCGCGGCGACCGGGTATTTCCTCTGGAAGGATGGTTGGGCGCAACAAAAACAATCCCTCGTCCTGCCTGCGCTTGCAGCAGCGTGGTACGGGTTCCGCCGGTTTTTTCGGCAACGCCTAGAGCGCGGAAGTAACGCTCGGAATGATTAGGTTTGTTGTAGCCTTGACCTATGGATCCTGACCCCTCGAGTTCGCTTTTAATTATCGGATTGGCCCTTGTCGCCTCCGCTTTCTTTTCCGGAATGGAGATTGCCTTCGTTTCGGCCAACCGCCTGCAACTCGAACTGGATTCACAAAGCAGCTGGCGGGGTCGTATCCTCACACACTTATCAGCCCGCACGAAGCTCTTCATCGCCACCATGCTGGTTGGCAATAACCTGGCCTTGGTGTTTTGTGGATTGGAATCCGGGGCGCTCGTCAGCCACGGGCTCTTCGGGGTGAGCGACTGGACGGAAGCCGCGCAACCAATTTTGGTGTTAGCCGTGCAGACGTTGATCACGACCCTGGTCATCCTGGTGGTTGCTGAGTTCATCCCCAAAGCCCTGTTCCACAGCAATGCCAACTTTTGGCTGAAGTTCTTTGCGGTGCCGCTGGTCACGATCCACTACCTGCTCTTGCTGCCAGGTTTGGTGGTGGTTGGGCTGAGTAATTTCTCCATCCGACTCGTCGGACGGTCGTCCCAAAGCGATGACGACGACGAGCAATTAGGCGCCACCGACCTAGACCATTTCATCCGCGAAATGAGTGGGCGAATGGAACCCGAGCAGGAGTTGGAGCACGAGCTGCAAATCATGCAGAACGCATTGGAGTTCAACAAAGTGCTTGCTCGCGACTGCCTGATCCCGCGCAACGAGGTAGTCGCTGTCGATTTGGTAACTCCCTTGGAAGAAGTGCGCGAATTATTCATCTCCAAAGGCCTCAGCAAAATCGTTGTCTACCGCGAGGACATTGATCAAACCATTGGGTACGTGCACTCGAGAGACCTGTTTAAAAACCCCGCCTCCATCAAGACCATCCTACACCCCACGTTCGTGGTCCCAGAACCCATGCCCGCGGATGACGTGCTCAAGCGGTTCAAGCAACGTAAGCGGCACCTAGCCATCGTTGTAGACGAATTTGGAGGCACGTCGGGCATTTTGACCATGGAGGACATCATGGAACAATTGGTTGGCGACATCGAAGACGAGCACGACAAAGAGGAGCTTATTGAAGAGGCGTTGGACACGGGCAAATGGCGGTTTTCTGCGCGGCTCGACGTGGAAGATCTCAACGAGCGCTTCGACCTCAACCTGCCGTTGAACGACGCCTACGAAACCCTAGGTGGACTCGTGATTCACTGCACGGAACACATTCCTGAAGCCGGCTATACATTGGCACTAGACGGCTTCACCCTTGAGGTGGAGGAAGTGAGCGGCAACAAGGTGCAAACCGTCATCTTACACGTGATTTCAGCGGAAAACAGCTGAAACCTCAGCGGCAGGTTTGTCGTTTAAGGAGGCACAACAAGTAAAAACGCCCGGAGATATTGGATTTCCCTTATCTTCGCAAACCTTCAAAAAGACACGTTTATCATGTCAATGATTCAAGAAATTCGAAACCGACAAGGCCTGCTGATTGTGATGATCGGCATCGGCATGCTCGGTTTTTTGGTTCCCTACGATGCAGTGATGGCCTTGTTTGGCCAAAACGGAAGCCGCGACGTCGGCGAAGTAAAGGGGGTGGCTGTATCCGGTGCACAGTACCAAATGGAAGTTCAAGAGCGACGCCGCTTGGGA
Organism: uncultured Flavobacteriales bacterium; assembly: GCA_937884175.1. Lineage (GTDB taxonomy): Bacteria > Bacteroidota > Bacteroidia > Flavobacteriales_D > Sanyastnellaceae > UA16. The sequence goes on along the minus strand of CALGDB010000161.1, from coordinate 5,784 downwards.
TTCAGCGGTGACCAATTGGCCGAGGAGGTATGGAACGATATCACGTCTGAAATCGTGCTCGAGGACGACTTTGCCGCATTGGGATTGACAGTCAGCGACGAGGAGTACGAAGAGATGCTGTTCGGTACAGCTTTCTCACCCTACATGAACCGAGCGTTCTACTCCAACGCGGAGACCAAGGGATTCTGGCAGCAGAATTTCGATGCGATGCTGGGCACCGACCGCGGTGTCGCAGATTTCATGTCCTACAAGCGACTGATCGTGGCCAAGCGCATTCGAGAGAAGTACGACAACCTCGTTGTCTCAGGCATCTACTCCAACTCACTGGAGGGCAAGTACGACCACGCCGGTGCGAACCAAAAAGTGAACTTCAACTACGTGTTCAAGTCCTTCAGCTCCATCGACGAGTCTGAAGTTGAGGTCACCGACCGCGACGTCAAGGCATACTACAACGCCCACAAGGACGAAGCCCAGTACAAGCAAAATGCCGGACGCAACATCACATTCGCGCGCATCCCGCTGCAAGCCTCTGCGGAAGATGCCGCAGCCATTGAAGAGGAGTTGAGTGCGGTCAAGACGGTGTGGGAAAACACCGAAGCTAGCGACAGCTTGTTCGTGGCCAATGAAAACGAAGCGCCTTTCACGGCTTCCGTTTTGCGCAAAAGCGATGTGGAGACCGACGTAAACGAAGCCACCTTCTTCGATGCGAAAGAGGGCGACCTGATCGGACCTTACCTCAAGAAGACCAGCTACCGATTGGCCAAGGTCATGGAGTTCTTCAGTGAGCCCGACAGTGCCGCGTGCCGTCACATCTTGCTCAAGGCCAATGACCCACAGGATGCCGAGGAGATGGCCGTTCTCATGGGCCGTGCCGACAGCCTGAAGCGCGCACTGCGCCGAGGTGCCTCGTTCGAGGGCTTGGCCGAACGCTTCAGCGAAGATCCCGGTTCCAAGTCGAAAGGCGGATTCTACGATCTTTTCCCACGCGGTCGGATGGTGAAGCCGTTTGAAGATTTTTGCTTCGAAAACAAGCCGGGCAAAATCGGAGCTGTTGAGACTTCTTTCGGTGTTCACTTGATTGAAGTCATGGAGCACACCGAAGCAGTAGAGCAGGTGCGTGTGGCCCTAATTGAGCGGGCCATCGAGCCATCAACCTCCACAGCCCGTGAGTCGTATGGCGCTGCAAGCGAGTTCGCCATTCAGGCGACATCTCGTGAGGCGTTTATGCAAGCTGCTGGTGACGCGGGTTATGCGACCAACGCAGCAAACGATGTCCTGCGTAATGCAAAATCGGTTTCCGGATTGCGCAACGCTTCTGAGCTTGTAGGCTGGGCATACGGAGCAGACGTGGGAGAAGTATCCAACCCCATCCTCGTTGACAAAAACTACGTGGTCGGCTATCTCGATCGCATCACCGAAGAGGGCCCCCCGTTGTTCGAATACGTCGAAAACGAAATGCGCACAGGTGCCGTGAAGGAAGCCAAAGGCGCGCTTTACAGCGAGCGCATGGCCACGGGCTCGTTGGATGAGATCGCCACGAGCGTAGCATCATCTGTAGCCAGCGCGACCAATGTTGCTTTGAAATTCCCTACCGTCAGTGGAGCGGGCTCACTGCCTGAACCCGAAGTGGTCGGTATGGCCTTTGCCATTCCCGTTGGGAATGTCTCCGCTCCCATCGTAGGTAACAACGGCGTGTGGGTCATTGCACCGACTTCCACTACCGACGCAGTGGTAAAGTCCGATTACCTCACAGAACAAACGACTTTATTGTCACGTGCCCGCGGCGCAGCTACCATCCGCATCTCGAATGCCATGATGGACGCAGCTGACTTGGAAGACAACCGAAACTAAGCGGCCACCACGACCGCATCAAAAAGCCCGCTCCCCCGCGGGCTTTTTTGTACCCGGTCACCGCGGGTCCCATTCGAGGTAACTTCCGTCGCCATAGCTCAGGAAGCGAAACCCTTCGGCAAGGGCGCGGTCGTATACCCCTCTCCAATCATCGCCTATGGCTGCAGCCACGAGGCAGAGTAACGTGCTGTTGGGTAGGTGAAAATTGGTGATGAGCCCCTGCACCGAGCGAATGCGGTAGGGCAGCACCATCATGACCGACGTTCGGAAGTGCCAGTCGGCCCCGTCTAGTGCATTGACGCACCACTGCATCGCCGTTTCCATCGTCCACCCCATGCGCTCAGCCGCCTCACCGAGTTCACGACGCCATTCCCACTGGTGCAGCTCCGCCGGTTGTTCCCCGGTCTCCTTCCACTTGACGGCGAGCCAATACAAACTCTCCAAGGTCCGCAAACTGGTTGTACCAGTAGCAACCCGATGCACCCCCTCCTCGGCAAGGGCTTGGATGGCATCGAAAGACACAGAACAGTGTTCGCCGTGCATGACATGGTGAGCCACATCGCCTTCGCCGAGGGGCTTGAAGGTGCCTGCGCCTACGTGCAAGGTGACCTGGTGCAAGGACGTGCACGTGCTCAGGTCCGCCATCAACGGCGCATCAAAATGCAATCCTGCCGTCGGAGCCGCCACCGAACCGGGCACTTCAGCATAGACGGTTTGATAATCTTCTGCGTCTTGCTCCTCCGCCGGACGACGCATGTAAGGCGGCAGCGGCATTTTGCCCATGGTCTCCAGCAATTCAGCGAAACTCGCTTCACGGGATTCGCCCGAGGCCGCCGAACGGTGCGTCCACTTCAATTCGATGTAGCGCACACCCTCGTCCATGCCCACGCGTTTGGCGTTGACTTCCCACTTCCCGGCGGCGTCCTCCACTTTCAAACCCGCTTCACCGGCTGTCCACCGCTTCCCCCCTTTGACCATGCATTTCCACACCACCGACTGCGTTGAAGCAAGCGCTTGCTCCATGGATATTTCGTGTGGTTCGAGTAAAAACACTTCCAAGCGCCCGCCAGTCGGTTTCTGCAGCAACAAACGCGCCCGGATGACCCGGGTGTTGTTTACCCACAACTGTGTGCCGACAGGCAACACCTTGGGTAGATCGGTAAACTGCAGGTTGGTGGTGACCGTACCTTGCCGCCATGTGAGTAGCCGCGCACTGGAGCGGGGCATCACGGGATGGACCGCGATGGCCGATTCAGGAAGTTCGTATGCGTAGTCCGCCGTCTGCATGCATGGAATTTTTGAACAACACGACAAAAATAGCCGGTGAAGCCGCCTTTCGTTCCTCCAAAATGAACAGGGGTGCATTACCTTCGTTCAATCATGGCCAAAATCCTTGTCATCGGAGCTGCTGGACAGCTGGGCATCGACTTGGTGCTCGCACTCCAAGCCCAACACGGCGTGGGCAATGTGGATGTTTCCGACATCCGCGTGCCGGACGATGAAGGGGTCATGCACAGCCGTTTTTTGCACCTTGACGCCACCGACGAAGGGGCAGTGCACAGGGTGTTAGAGGAAGGCCGGTACCACGCGGTGTATCACCTGGCCGCCATGTTGAGCGCCACCGGAGAGAAAAAGCCGATTGCCGCTTGGGACTTGAACATGCAATCCCTGTTCAATGTCCTCGAAGCGGCCAAGGAAGGTTGGGTTGAACGGGTCTTTTGGCCGAGCTCCATCGCTGTTTTCGGTCCGCAAACGCCAAAGCAAGACGTCCCGCAGGACGCGTTGTTCGACCCGACAACGGTGTATGGGATTAGCAAGCAAGCCGGTGAGTACTGGTGCCGATATTACCACGAGAAATTCGGCGTCGACGTGCGAAGCATCCGCTACCCTGGTTTGATTGGCCACCGCTCCGAACCAGGAGGAGGAACCACGGATTACGCCGTAGAAATCTACCATGCCGCCACAGCGGGTGAGGCATATACGTGCTTCTTGCGCGCGGACCAAGCTCTGCCCATGATGTACATGGACGATGCGGTGCGTGGCACCTTGGAGTTGATGGCGGCCCCAGCAGATCGGATCCAAATTCGTACGTCCTACAACCTGGGCGCGATGAGTTTCACACCGAGTGAAGTCGCCAACGGCATCCAGCAGCACTTGCCCAATTTTCAAGTGAACTATGCACCGGACCACCGGCAGGCCATTGCCGAAAGCTGGCCCGAGAGCATTGACGACACTGCAGCGCGCAGCGACTGGGGATGGGAGCCGAGGGTGCTGCTGCCGGAGATGACGTCGATCATGCTCGATGCTATCGGAAAAAAGACACAGTCGGCTGTGCACTGATTCGCGCAGCGCTGCCGCTTGAAAGTGCGGGATGCCTTTTCTTTGTACTTGCGTTTTGTGCACCGCACGAACGCGCATACAAGAGAATCCACATGGCCGAGTTTCCCCCGCTGTACATTCAGAACAGTTTGACCCGCAAAAAGGAGTTGTTCACTCCGCTCAATGCGCCTTACGTCGGCATGTACGTATGCGGCCCAACAGTGTACAGCAACGTGCACCTCGGGAACGTTCGCACATTCTTGACATTCGATGTGGTGTACCGGTACCTCTCGTTCCTGGGCTACCAGGTACGCTACGTTCGGAACATCACGGATGTTGGTCACTTGACGGGAGACTCCGACGACGGTGAGGACAAAATCGGCAAGAAGGCCCGGCTCGAAAACCTCGAGCCGATGGAGATTGTCCAGAAGTACACCAATGACTTTCACGATGTCATGCGCGTCTTCAACATGAAGTCGCCGTCCATCGAGCCCAGTGCCACCGGCCACATCGTGGAACAAATCGAGATGATCAAGGCCATCCTCGATCGCGGGTACGCCTATGAATCCAATGGCAGTGTCTACTTCAACGTGCGCAAGTACAACGAAGACCACGATTACGGCGCGCTCTCAGGCCGAAAAATCGACGACCTCCTCAACAACACGCGTTCGCTCGACGGGCAAGACGAGAAAAACGATCCGTTGGATTTTGCCTTGTGGAAAAAGGCCGATGCGTCGCACTTGATGAAGTGGCCTTCGCCATGGAGCCATGGATTCCCCGGCTGGCATCTGGAATGCTCTGTGATGAGCACCAAGTACCTCGGAACCCAGTTCGACATCCACGGCGGTGGGATGGATTTGAAATTCCCTCACCACGAATGCGAAATCGCCCAAAACACGGGTGCCACAGGTGAAGCACACTCCGTTCGGTACTGGATGCACGGCAACATGCTCACCGTAAACGGCCGCAAAATGGCCAAATCCGAAGGCAATGGCTTCACACCAGAAGAATTGATTTCCGGCAACCACGCCTTGCTCGAACGCGGGTACTCGCCGATGACGGTTCGTTTCTTCATGTTGCAAGGCCACTACGCCTCTACCCTGGACTTCTCCAATGAAGCACTGCAAGCGGCAGAGAAAGGACTGGATCGCCTCATGAGCGCCATGGCCGCTTTGGACGGACTGCCTACAGCTTTGGATGCACCAAATGCAGACGTGGACACGGCTGCCTTGGCCAAGCGATGCAGTGAGGCCATGGGCGATGATTTCAACACCCCGATTTTGATCAGTGTCTTGTTCGATGCCGTCAAACTCGTCAACAGCATCGCAACCGACCGCATAGCCATCGATGCCACACAGAAAACAGCGTTGGTGCAGCTCCTCAACGGTTATGTTTTTGATGTGCTTGGCTTGGTTCAGGAAGACGAAGCAAGCGGCGGTAGCGAAGGTGAGTCGGGCGCGCTGCTCAATCTCCTTGTGGAATTGCGCGGGAACGCCAAAACCAACAAGGATTGGGGCACGGCCGATGCCATCCGCGATGCCCTTAGCGCCTTGGGCATTTCCATCAAGGACAGTAAAGAAGGAAGCACATGGGAACGCGACTGACATCCGCATT
>CALGDB010000160.1 GCA_937884175.1 uncultured Flavobacteriales bacterium | reverse complement strand
GCTATTGACGTGCATCCAATCGTATGCCCCTTCTTGCCCAAAGCCGCCTCCCCAGGATTCGGCGGTTGCTTCGAAGTTGATGTCGAACCGCTCAGGGTGTTCCGACGGCTCGCCGTAATTCGGAAGAGCCGGATCCGTATTCTGGATGAGGTGTTCCCAGGGGCTCCAGGACCATACGACTTCGCTGCCTGTACCCGGCAGCGGAGCCAATTCAAACACCCGGGTGACCCACACTTCCTCCGATGCAAGATCTGGCAACTGCCCGCGCGCGATGGCATCTTCAGCGAACCATTTTTCCCAGAGGATGGCCAAGATGTTTCCGTTGGGCATGACGGCGATGTCATGGTGTTGATGGTGCGAAGGCGAGGCAAGTGTATCGGTCCACAGCATATTGCCCTCCCAATCGAAGCGTTCAATGATGCCGCCGATACCGCCTCCGAGAAATTCACCGGTTTGGTGTCTGCGCGTGCGGACCAAATCACCGTTGTCCGTGAAGTACGCCATCAAGCCGGGGCGCCCGTCCGTTTCCCATTGGTGAATCTGCCGTCCGCACTTGTCAATGATGTGTGTGGTTTCAGCGCCGTTGGGGCTGAAGAGCACATAATCTTGATTCGCATTGGGTGACAGATTCAGTGTGCCCACTGTGGCTTGTCCAGAGGCCTGAGTGGCGCATACCATAGCGCACAAAACCCAGAAGATGTTATGGGATCGACGCACGCTCATGATGCCGGCCACACGGCATCTTTTTTCGCCCCGGGGATGAAGCTGTACGTCCGTGCCCAATCGATGCACTGTTGCAGCGCTGCAAGGTCCAACCCACGATGCTCATGAACGTGCTGAAATTCCCGGTTGAGGTTGGTAACCATGATGCCAGGGTCGTCGGTGTTGATGGTCGTGTGCACGCCGGCATTGAACAATTCCTTGATGGGATGGGCATGCAGCCCCTCGCACGCGCCGGTGAGCCAATTGCTGGTCGGGCAGAGCTCAAGCGGGGTTTCCGTGCGGACTAGCAAATCAATGACGCGCGGGTCCTCCACGGCCTGCAGGCCGTGACCGATGCGGTCGGCACCCATGGCTTCGATGGCTGTGGTGATATTTTTGGAAATCCCGGCCACGCGGGGTTCTCCGGCGTGCACGGTGATACCCAGCCCGCTGGCTTTAGCTCGCTGGAACAAAGGAATGAAGGGTTCGGGGTCGAAGTCCACTTCGTTGTCCGCCAGGTCCAATGCGAGGAACCCATTTTTGTGGTTCAAAGCAAAATCCACCCAGTTCGCATTGCCCTCAACTGATTTGGTGCGTTGCAAGATGCAGATGAGGCCCACGGCCATCGGGTACTTGGATTCAGCCCGAGCTACGCCACGTTGAATGGCCTCCTGCAGCGCATCGGGGGAGATGTGGGTGTGCTTGTCCAGCAAGAAACTCGGGGCGTAACGCAGTTCCAGTATGCGTACGTTGGAGTGGAGGTACATATCCTCGCATACCTCAAACGTTACTTGTTCAATGCAGTCGGCCGCATCCAGTACATCCCGGGTGTTCAGGAACTTGTGCAGAACGGAGGGTAATTCCCCCATGGGGGACTGAATGAGAAACGCCTCGGCAAACTTTTCATCGTCCGCCACGTCGAATCCGCGCTCCAAGGCGAAGGTTTTCAGCGTTTCCTGTCGAATGGCCAACTCCAAGTGGCAGTGGAGTTCCACCTTGGGCATCGCTTGGATGGCCGGATTGACAGGTTGTGCTTCCATAGCTCAAAGGTAGGACGGCAGTAGCCTACGTGGTGTACTTTTGTCCCATGGCGGTTGAGATCAAAAATAAAAAGGCGTCTTACACGTACTTCTTGACGGACGAATTTATCGCCGGAATCCAATTGGTCGGTTCGGAGATCAAGTCCATCCGGGCGGGAAAAGCCAGCATCGGAGAGGCTTACTGCCGTTTCAATGGCGGCGAGTTTTTCGTGTACAATATGTACATCGCGGAATACCCCAATGCCGGATACACGCCGCATGAGGTTCGCCGACCGCGAAAGCTGCTGCTGCAAAAGACCGAACTCAAGAAATTAGAGAAGCGGTTGAAAGATGTCGGCGTGACCGTCGTGCCGGTCCGCATGTTCATCGCACAAAGCGGGTACGCTAAAGTGAACATTGCTGTCGCGAAGGGGAAGAAGTTGCATGATAAGCGCGCAACACTCAAAGACAAAGACCAGGCCCGGGACCTAGACCGCTTATCCTAATCGGACCTTACTCGCGAAAACCCGGTAGTTTTCCGTGAAGGCATCCCAATCCCACAAGAAGTGAGCCATGAGGCTTTTGAGCTCACGCTGAATGTTGGGCTCAGGCGTGTTCATGTCCCGGAAGTACGGTTCTTGAAATTGGTTCAAGTGGTACTTATAGAAGATGGCGCGGGTCATGGCCGTTACGAGGTTCTTGGAAGGCCGGTTGATCTGCTTCATGAACGACCGGTAGTTCTTCACTTTTTGAGTGAAAACATCGGGCTTCAAGTCAAAGGCTAGCGCAAACTTGGAGCAGATGTGTTGGATGATTTGCCGGTCGACACCACTGTCGAAATGCTTGGGGATGAGCTGGAGGTTGGCCGAAACAATGATCATCAAGAACCGACCGTAATCCTCTTTATCGAGGTTGGGCCGTTGGATGAAGACCGGCGACTCGTTGAGAAAAGCTGCGATTTCGGGCCAACCTTGCTCGACCGTCTCGAAGGTGGTTTCCACGAAGAGAGCTGCCACCTGCTCTTCGGTGAGTTTCCGCCTCGTCATCCAACTAAAAAGCCCAAGGTTCTTCATCGTTGGGAAGTAAATCTATTCGCTTCCCGTATGCTGCCGGTGGGTGGCCGCGCATTCGCTATCCACAGTTTTTTCCACAGCCAACCCGAGGAATCGCACTATTTTCGCGCCATGTACAAGACGCTGAAGCCATTGATTTTTAAACTGCAGCCCGAAAAGGCCCACGAGTGGACGATGGCGTTGTTGACATTTGCTTGTGCCATTCCTGGTGTGGGTGCGCTGTTGCGGTCTTTTTATGCCGTGCGCTCCAAGGAGCTCGAAGTGGAAGTCGCTGGGTTGACGTTTCCCAATCCGGTGGGCTTGGCTGCGGGATTTGACAAGGATGCGCGTTGGTTGAAGCAAATGCGCGTATTAGGTTTCGGCTTCGTAGAAATTGGAACGGTGACCCCGTTGCCACAGGATGGCAATCCCCAACCCCGTTTGTTCCGCTTGCCCGCTGACAAAGGCATCATCAATCGGATGGGGTTCAATAATTCCGGAATGGTCGCCGCTGCCGCCCGTTTGCGCCAGCGCCCGTCGGGGCTCATCGTAGGCGGCAACATTGGCAAGAACAAAATCACGCCAAACGATCAGGCCGAGTCCGATTACATTAAGTGCTTCAATGCGCTGTACGATTACATCGATTATTTCGTGGTAAACGTCAGTTCTCCCAACACGCCTGGCCTGCGGGAATTGCAGGAAAAGGAACCGCTCCAGCGGCTATTGGAAACCCTCATGGCCGAGCGCTCCAACCGGTCCATTGCACGTCCTATTTTTTTGAAAATCGCGCCGGATTTGACCAACGAGCAGTTGGATGACATTGTTGAGCTGGTGCAGGCAGCTGGAATCGCCGGCGTCATTGCCACCAATACGACCATTTCCAGGGAAGGATTGAGCACGCCCGCTGAGGAAGTGGAGGATATGGGAGCGGGTGGATTGAGCGGTGCCCCATTGCGCGCCCGATCAACCGAGGTGATTCGGTACTTGCACGAGCAGTCGAAAGGTACATTCCCCATCATTGGAGTCGGGGGAATCTGCGGCCCTGAGGACGCACAAGAAAAACTCGACGCCGGGGCATCCTTGGTGCAAGTGTATTCCGGCCTGATTCACGAAGGCCCTGCGTTGGTCAAACGCATCAACAAGGGGTTGATCCCTCGTTAAACGGGGTCAGCCCCAAGCTTCTTCAAAGCTGGGAGCGAGGCCGGTGGCTCGAATTCCTTTTTCATTAAATTCTAGGTGGCAGCAGGCGTTCGTGGCGTCGTGCTCAAAAAACAACATCCAATCTTCCCGATGGGCCTGTTCTAACAACAACGCCTTTTCCTCCATGGTGAGCAGCGGACGGGTGTCGTACCCGATGACCCAGGCCATCGGCAGATGTGCAGCAGCAGGGGTGAGGTCTGCCATATAAGCCACACGCGTTCCCCTGTACGAGACAACGGGGAGCATTTGGCTCTCAGTGTGGCCATCGGCAAAGAAGATGTCCAATCCCAGGAACCGCTCACCGAACGGTTCACGGTTCCAACGTCCGTTGCGGTCGATGAAACGCAGTTGACCGCTTTCTTCCAAAGGCAGAAGGTTCTCGCTCAAGAAGCTGGCCTTTTCTCGTGGGTTGGGGTTCATCGCCCAGTCCCAATGCCGCTCGCAGGTCCAGAACTGCGCATTGGGGAACGCCGGCTTGAGCAATCCGTTGGCGTCGCGCTCCACCGCACCGCCTACGTGATCGAAATGGAGATGCGTGAGCAACACATCTGTGATGTCAGCCCTCGAAAACCCGCGTGCGGCGAGCGAACGATCAAGTGAGTCGTCGCCATGCAGGTGGTAGTGGCTGAAGAATTTTTCCGATTGCTTCGAACCGATGCCTGTGTCCACGAGCAGCAGGTTGTCCCCATTTTCAACCAGCAAACACCGCATCGCCCAGGAGCACAGGTTGTTCGCGTCGGCTGTCATGTGCCGGGACCACAGCGACTTCGGCACAACGCCAAACATGGCGCCGCCGTCCAACATGAAGTTTCCGGTGTGGATGGTGTGGAGTTGCATGGTGAAAATTTAGGGAAGAAGGAGGGTTCCAGCCATGGCGACCATGAGCAGGTCTTCGATGATGGTTACCGTGCTCATCGGCAGATTGAACACGGTGCCGAGGCAGGCGCATTGAATTTGCTGTTTGCGGTTCACCGCTACGATGACTCCAATGGCACTGAACCCCATTAACACCACTGTGCTGAGGGCGATTCGGTATGTTCCGCCTTCAAATGCCCATGCTAAGCCCAAGGCCAGTTCGAGGAACGGATAAATGAAGCCGTAAGCGGGCACGGCCTTGGCCAAGAGGTCGTACGACCCATAACTCGCAGCAAAACCGCGGATATCGAGGAACTTGAAGAACGAAAAAACCAAGAAGAACCCGCCCATGAAGTACTCCATCCACGTAGTCATGGCGCCTGCGGTTTGCCACGTGATTCCGGTGGCTACAACCGAGATGAACAGGCCGATTAAAATGAGCGGCCAATACGTCCGCCAATGAATGGGTTTGAGGCCGGATGCCGCCGTATTGGAGGCACTGGTGCGAACCGAATACTTCGGATGCGGCGCCAGTTCTGCTGCTACTTCTGTAAGGTCAATGGAGCGCTCAGCTGTTAGGATCGCTTGCTTCGCATCGAGGTCTACGTCCACATCAGAGACTGAATCGATTTGCTGCAACGTGTAGGTCACTTTTGCTGCGCAACCGCTGCACGTCATGCCGTCGATTGTGAACATCGATTTCATGATACGAAGTTCGAAGAATTCGGGTGAAATGCGTTGAAATCAGCCGTATTTTTGTTCTTCACAAACGCACGCTTTTATGGAGTTGAATGAACTCACAGCCCTTTCTCCTATCGACGGCCGTTACCGAAACAAAACCGCTGCACTGGCGCCCTACCTCTCGGAGTGGGGACTCATGAAATATCGGGTCGAAGTGGAGGTGGAGTACTTCATCGCATTGGTTGGTGAGCCCGCGTTGAATTTGCCTGCGCTTGAACCTCAAACACTGCAAGATCTCCGGTCGATTTACACCGCGTTTTCAGAAGCAGATGCAGAGAAAATCAAAGCCTTCGAACGCGTCACCAACCACGATGTGAAGGCGGTGGAATACTTCATCAAAGAGCGCATGGCGGAATTAGGGTGTGGAGCGATTCAGGAATTTGTCCACTTTGGATTGACCTCCCAAGACGTCAACAACACGGCCATTCCGCTTTCACTCAAGCGCGCCACCCAAGAAGTATTCATTCCGTACCTCGATGAGGTGTGTGCTAAGCTGCTCGCGCAGGCGAGGGAATGGCGAGATATTCCGATGTTGGCGCGGACCCACGGCCAGCCGGCATCCCCGGTCACGTTGGGCAAGGAGTGGGCTGTGTTTGTGGACCGCTTGGATGTGCAGCTCGCAAAATTGAAGGCCTTGGATTATCCGGCCAAGTTCGGTGGAGCGACAGGCCAGTTCAACGCCCACTTGGCGGCGTATCCGAATGCAGATTGGGTGGCCTTCGCCAACCGGTTCATCGGTGAGGGCCTTGGCTTGACGCGCAGCCAGATCACCACGCAGATAGAACATTACGACGGGCTGGCCGAATGGTGCGACACCGTCAGACGCATTCAAGTCATTTTGATGGACCTGTGCAAAGATGTTTGGACGTACATCAGCCACGAGTACTTCAAGCAAAAAATCAAGGCCGGTGAGGTGGGCAGCAGCGCGATGCCCCACAAAGTGAACCCCATTGATTTTGAAAATGCCGAAGGCAATTGGGGGGTTTCCAATGCCGTATTGCAGCACTTTGCAGAAAAGTTGCCCATTAGTCGATTGCAGCGTGACCTGACGGACTCGACGGTGCTGCGGAACCTGAGCGTGCCCCTTGGTCACAGCTTGGTGGCGTTGCAATCATTGCAAAGGGGATTGGGCAAGTTGTTGTTGAATACGGCCGCAATCCAAGCGGACCTCGATGCCAATTGGGCCATTGTAGCCGAAGGCATCCAGACCATCCTGCGCCGGGAAGGGTACCCCAAGCCCTACGAGGCCCTCAAAGCGTTGACGCGACAAAACACGGCCATTACGGAGGAGAGCATCCAGGCCTTCATCCAGACGCTGGACGTGTCGGAGGAAATAAAGCAGGAACTCCACAGTTTATCCCCCAGTAATTACATTGGGTTGTCTGCCCAGTTGGTGGACGGATTGAAGGACCATTGATTTGAAGCGATTGCGGGAGTTGATTGGGTATGTGTTGCCGTACAAGTCCAACTTGGCGGTGAACATCATTTGCAACATCCTGAATGCGATCTTGTCCCTTTTCACGTTTCTGAGTGTCGTTCCATTCCTGAGAATTCTATTTGGCGGCGATGCTGCTGATGCGGCGGTTGAGTTGCCAGCGGACGCCGGCGGAATCGAACGATTGAGCGGACAATTCGATGCTTTTGTGCAGTCCGTTGGAACGGAAGCGGCCCTGCTGTACATCTGTTTGGGCATCGTGTTGGTCACCGTATTGAAGAATGCCGTCGGTTACACGGCGTTGTTCTCGCTCGCGACGATCCGAACGGGGGTCAGCCGGGATTTGCGGAATGCGATGTACGTGAAGGTGCTGAAATTGCCCATGGCATGGTATTCTGATTCGCGCAAAGGCGATGCCATCAGCCGAATGACCAACGACTTGATGGAGGTCGAGTTCAGCATCATCGGCACCGTTGAAATCCTCTTTAAAGCACCCATCTCCATTTTGATCTCGTTGGGCACTTTGTTCTACCTGAGCTGGGAATTGACCTTGTTCTCCATTCTGTTTCTGCCGTTGAGTGGATACGTCATCAGCCGCATTGCGAAGAGCTTGAAGCACGCCGCTCGGAAAGGGAAGGAGGAGCTGGGCGGACTGGTTTCGATTTTGGAGGAAACCCTTGCGGGCATGGCCGTGGTTAAAGCATTTCACGCGGAAGACCGTTTTCACCGCCGGTTTGACGCGTCGAACCAACGTTTTTTCAAATTGATGCGCCGGCTGTACAAGCGCGAATACCTCTCTTCCCCGGTCTCCGAGACCGTTTCATTGACGGTGATGGCGGTGTTACTGTGGTTTGGGGGTAAGCTCGTGCTCAGCGATGAAGGCGGATTGACCGGAGATTGGTTCATTGGTTATTTAGTGGTGTTTTCGCAGATCATCCCACCGGCCCGCTCCATCAGCGACGGGTGGTTTCGCATCCAAAAAGGAGCGGCGTCGTTGGATCGATTGGACGAAATACTGGACGCCGCGGAAGAGGTCAACGCAGGTACTGCTGAGGCCCAACCACTGGAGTCTGAGATCCGCTTCGAAAATATCACCTTTGCTTACGGCACCGAACCGGTGTTGAAGGACGTGTCGTTCGAGGTCAAAAAGGGAGAAACGGTTGCGCTGGTCGGTCCGAGCGGTTCTGGTAAGACGACCTTGATACACTTGCTGGCCCGTTTTTATGACATCCAAGAAGGGCGGATCGCTTGGGATGGTAACGATATCAGCACATTTGACGTTTCCGGTTTCCGAGCACAAATAGGCTTGGTTACGCAGGAATCCCGCATTTTCAATGCGTCTTTAGCGCAGAATATTGATCTGGATTCACTGGCCGGAGGTAAGGTAGAACAGCAGCGGCTGCAGGCGGCTGCTGATGCGGCCAACGCTCGGGAATTCATCGAGTCCATGGAGGGCAAATGGGAGGCGAACGTGGGAGATGGCGGCGGCAAGCTGAGTGGCGGTCAGCGTCAACGCTTGAGCATTGCTCGCGCCCTTTACAAGGATCCGCCGGTGCTCTTGCTGGATGAGGCCACCTCGGCGTTGGACACGGCTTCGGAGCAGAAGGTGCAGCAGGCCATAGGCCGATTGATGGAGGGACGAACCAGCTTGGTTGTGGCTCACCGCTTGAGCACCATACGCTATGCCGATAAGATCATTGTGCTCGACGAGGGCCGCATCTGTGAGTCCGGGACCCACGAAGAACTTATGGCGCAGGGGGGCCTGTACTACCGCTTGGTGACCATGCAGGATTTTAACTAATCAAACCCATGCTTCCAAAAAAATCCCGTTTGGGAGCATTGCCCAACAAAAGTAGCCCCAAATGCTACTAGGGCCGGCTATTCAGTTCCCATGTCTATGACCTTATACGCGTTAGCGAAATACCCGCGGAATGCGCAGTATGTGGAGAATACTTTGCACGTGAACTGGGGTTTTATTTTGGAGCCGCCTATATATCTTATGCGCTGACTGTGGCGCTGTGGATTGTGCTATCTGTGGCCTTCACGTGTTTCGATTGGTGGGGTTGGATGGCTTTTTCGTTTTTCAAAGACTTGCCGTTTATCCTAACCACAGGAATTGTGCTGCTGGTGGCTTTGATGCCTGTGCTGATGCGTTCGAGCCGTTCGATCTTGCTGCACATGTTCATGCGAAACAGGTGAAACCCGGTGGGCCTAAAAAATCAAAGGGGCCCCTCCGTTGAGGGACCCCTTCTCACCAAATCGCCTGATTCATTTACGCTCAATTCGAGCGTGGCAAAACCAAAACCTAACTGCTATTACGGGGGCAGATCTTTTTTGGTTACACTTTTCTGATAAAAAATCGAGAATCCGGGTTAAAATACTGATTATCAGTGTATTATTTTTCGGATTTTTTTTGAGACATCTCTTCGTTTTGCACGCGGATGCTCTCTTTGTGGACCTGTTCGAGGTAGATTTCAATGAATTCAGGGCCCAGGCCTGCAGCTTCTGCCCACGCGCCACGTGTCTTGAAGACCTCCTTCCAGCGTTGCATCTGGAGGATGGTCATGCCGTGGTTCTTTTTGTAATGCCCAATTTCGCGCGCTAGGTTCATGCGAGTTTGGAGCAGCTCGATGACTTGTTCGTCAATTGAGTCCATTTGCAAGCGCAAGGCCTCGAGGTTGGCCGGGTCGGAGGGTCCGGTGTGGGCGTCACGGATGGTCAGCCCTTGAATCAACGCT
>CALGDB010000159.1 GCA_937884175.1 uncultured Flavobacteriales bacterium | reverse complement strand
CCCGCCACAGCCCGGTCCACCCATTGCTTGAGTTGTTCGTAGTCCCGCACCGGGACAGCCGCACAGTATTCCGCATGGGTCATGCCCGTTCGAAGGCCGTGGTCCCGACCGAAGTGCGTCGACGCGCCGCGCGCCACCAACTGTTCGAAAACCCGTTGTTGGTGCGCTGCTCCAGTTGCTGCCTTGCGCGCTTCACGCTTTGCAGTTCGCACCGCCAACCAATGGCCAACTCGAGACTTCAACGACATGGTGCGAAGGTACTTCTGAACCCCCCTGAAAAAGAAAAGGGCGGTCCGAAAACCGCCCTTTCCTCAAAGGTTGAAAGTCTGAATCAATTACTTGACCATCATCTTCTTGGTCAAGCGCATGCCGTCTGCGACGAGCGTGTACGTGTAAATACCGCTCTGCAAGTCCGCCACGTTCAATTCCACTTGGTGCGTTCCTGCAGGCAATTGGCCACGCTGTACGGACTGGATGAGGCGGCCTTGGAGGTCGCGCATCTCCACCGTTACGTTGCGGGATTGCAACATCTCGAAGCGGATCATGGTGGTACCATTCGCTGGATTGGGAACGTTTTGATGTAAATCAATGCCATTGTAGTTGGCAATCTCATCGATGCCCACACGCTCAGACAAGATCAAGCGAATCGCTGGGGTCGCTGTTTGCGATGTGAACCAAACGAAGTCGCCTGCGCCAGTTAAACCGTAATCACCGGTAGAATTATCCGTATCCGAATTCGCATTACCCAAGACGGTCAATTCCGCTTCGCTCTCGAACTCATTGATGACGCCGGCAAAATAGAAGTTTACGTTGGTCAACTCAATTGGATCTTCAAACGGGAGGTATACATACTCACTGGTCTCTGCGCTGCCTGGTGTCCACGCGTCGTCATATGCCCAGTAGGTGGTCTCAAACGGCGAATCCGTCAAGCCCACCGTTCCATCGTAGGTGTATAGGCGGGTTTCAAATTCCAAGTCACCACCACCACAGTTCGGACCAAAACGAACGGTTACCCCATAGGCCATGGACCCTTCGTTGTGCATGTGGAAGTAGTTACCATAACCAGCTGGATTGAAGAGGCCTGCGATATCGGAATCTTGAGGTCGGAATTCCACATCCAGTGCGCCCTCATCATCATGACCGTACTCATCATCCGTGTATACTATGACCTTGCTGATGACGTTGTCGTCTGGGTTTTCGTCTTCGTTGGCCGAAGCAATGGTCGCCTGGAGCACGTAGTTACCTGTTTCGGTTGGGGTCCAACCTGTAGCAACGTACACCGTGTCTTGCGAATTCGCCGGGCAGTTCACCGCATTCGCGAAACTGTTCACAGTTCCGAGTTCTTCAACCGTTGAGCTCAGTACGTTTCCACCCTCGTCCAATACCTCGATGGTCACTGTAGTCTCATCTTGGTTCGCATTACCCTCGTTACGGTACAAAACACCCGCCAACAAACCGCCATCGGCTTCCGGGATGGCCTGCTCAAGCGGAGTCACGCGGTACTCGAATACGTTCCACACATCACCGTTGGTCAATTGAACAGCAGCCAAGTCGTTGGCAACAGGGTTCTCGGAAATGGTCACGTCATCAATTCCCCAGTAGTAGTGGCTGTATGCATCGCCGGTTTCCGGAGCCTGCAAGTAAGAGAAACGAACCTGCACATCCGTATTATTCGCGGCGACACAGGAAATGTCCACTGAAGTAGTCAATACATTCGCTGAAGCTTGGTTTGCCGATTCAATGAACGTACCGTGAGCGTCAAACGTCGTCCACGTCGCACCTCCGTCATTGGAAACTTCCAAGTAAATAGGAGCGTATGGGTAGCAGCAGTACCGGAAGTATTGCTCCCACGTAATGACTACAGAGCCCACGTCTGTGAAGTCTAAAGAGGGAGAGGTAATCCAGCCTTCTGTGTTTTCGTATCCTTCAGAAATAGGGGTGTTGAAGTAATCGCAATCGAAGACCATCCAGCCGTTGTCCGCGGTCGTAGAGTTGATGGAACCGATGTTGGTCGAAAATTCGCCCGCTGGAGGCTGAACACCAGAGGCGCTGCCGTCGGCGTAGTATCCATTGCCCGCTACGTCAACAGCTTGCCAAATCAAACCTTCGCCGGTGTCCTCCGAAGTCCACGCGCCAATACCGTTGTTGCCTTCGAAACCGTTGGCGAAATCTTCGTAGAACAAGATTGTTCCACCGCCTCGCTGAGCTACTTCCAACGCAGATTCTCCGGTGCCACGCATGGCTTCAGCTTCTGCCGCGGAAAGGTCTTGAGGTGTCTGTGCGAATGTGTACACATCCGTGATGCGCTGCGCCTGTGAAGCCAACGAGAGGCCCAAGAACGCAACCAAAAGCAAAGTAAAGTTCTTCATGTTGTGTGAATCTGATTTTCAATGCCTGAAATTACTGCATTCAAGTTGAAATCCCACGGTTTAAATGAAAAGAGGGGAACCCCGGCTGGGACTCCCCTCTTCTTTGACAGGACTTCGCCTGTGTATGCCTCAATTAATCGACGAGCAAGCGCTCGGTCGCACGTGCACCGTTGACGGTCAACGTGGTGGTGTAAACCCCTGCGTTGAAGACGCTTACGTCCAAGGTGATGCTGTGGTAGCCTGCGCCTTGTGTGCCGCGGTTCAATTGCTGAACCAGCTTTCCGGTCATGTCGTAGACTTCCAACGTTACGTCAGCAGCTTGATCCAAACGGTACTGCAAGCGCGTAGTCTCAGCCGCTGGGTTTGGAGCCAACGGATACAATTGGAATGCTTCGGTGTTGACCTCCTCGATGGATACCGTATTAGTCGCGTTCGGGTTGAGGTTCAAGCGGACCATTGGGGTCTCGTTAGTGTAGTACCAATCGTAAGCCTCGCCACTGCCGAATGGGCCGTAAACAAAACATGTATTGTCGTAAGCGAACTGCGACTCCCAAATCTGAACGTCCGAACCGCCGTAGTGCTCAAAACCGGCTGCGAGAACCGTACCACCAGCGGCAGTGTAAGGATCTTCCAGAACGAGGGTGTACCAAACGATGTCTTCTGGACTCTCTGACCCGTCGTTCGAAAACTGCGCTGCCAAGTCGAGTTCGGCGGTGCTCGCAATCAAGCCGCCATACTGCTCATTCAGGTAGTTGTCATCGAGGCCATCAAACAGGTGAGCCACAACGGGCGTACCGTTTTCTGATCCAGCTTCGATGGCCACGTCAATCGCGTAGATCGTCACGTCTTCGAAGATGTCATAAGGGTTCAAAGCGATGAAGTCGTCGGTGCCGTCACCGGGGAATACACCGGTCATGGTGCCGTTGTCACGACCGTAATGCGTCGCGCTCACGGAGAAAGACTGAGAAGCCGTATTGTTCGCTGGATTCTCATCTTCGTTCATGGCCGACACAGCGTAAGACACCTCATACGTTCCTGGCGCTGCCATGTCGAATGGAACACGCAATGTATCGTTGGCCTGATAAGCCAAGGTCATCGGTGTTGAAGCGCCAGCCTCTGTGCCATTGACAGTCAAGGTCATGGTTGTTTCCTCTTGGTCGAGGTAGCCTACGTTGTACACTTTCGCTGCGGCTTCCAATGAGCTCAGCTGGCCTTCTGCGAAAACACCTGCTTCCCAAATACCAGTTGTGAGGTAGTCTGTGTAGCTCACGTAGTTATCGATGCGGATGTCGTTGGCCGGCGTTTGGTAGATCTCGATGTCATCGATTTCCCAGCTGTAGCCCCATGTGCCGGACCAGCGGAAACGCACCCAGATTTGGTCTTGGCCGCCTGCAGCTGATGTGATGTCGAATTCGACCAAAGAGGGGTTGTCTGACTCTGAACCGGTCTCGTAGCCTGGGAATACTTCCCAACGGCTCGCAATCAATTCACCGTCACCGTAGTCAACAGTTCCGTCGATTTCTGCGAACGTCGTGATGTCTGGCCAGTTGATGCCGTCACGTGAAATCTCGATCAGGCACTTTTCGCTGTCGTCTGAAGAGCCGTTGTCCCAGCAGCGGTAACGTGTTTCGAATGAGATGCTCACGAAGTCCAACGAACTGCAGTCAATGGGATCAGTGGTCTGAACCCAGCTGTTCTCAATCCAAGCAGCACTGTAGTTGGCGTCAGCCCCGAACAAATCGGAGTCAATGAGCAACAACCCATTATCGCTGGTCGTCGAATTCATCGCGCTTGCCGCGGTGAAATCACCGGTTCCGCCTGCCCACTGGTTGTAAGGACCTGCAGGACCGTCCGTAGTGCACTCGAAGTTCAGATCAATGCCCTCCCATGGTGAGCCTGTGATATCCGAGCCATTGCCGAACGTCCAATCGCACGAATCCACGTTGCAATCGTGTGACCAAATCACGTCACGCTCGACCTGAGCGGACGCGGTGTTTTCCGCCTTTACACGGCGGGATTGAGCTGTTTTATTATTAGCGTATGGCAACAAGCCCTGCGCTGTAACAGCTGTTGAAAGAAGTACAGCAAATGCTGCGGTGTAAAAATGCTTCATTCTCAAGCGGTTTGATGTTTAGGATTTTCGCAAATATAGGTGACCGCCTGCGATGCACACAATCTCATCCCAGCAGTTCTTCGAATGCCGAAAGTGGCGGGCAGCTGCATACGAGGTTTCGATCACCGTATGCGTTGTCCACGCGCGTGACTGGGCTCCAGAATTTTCGCACTTCCATCTCAGGCGACGGATACGCTGCAGCCTCGCGGGTGTATGGGTGCTCCCATGTTGATGAAGCCACTTCCCGTGCCGTATGCGGCGCCATCTTCACCACGTTGTCCTCGCGGTCGACGTCGCCGTTTTCAATGGCCCGAATCTCCTCGCGAATGGCCACCATGGCGTGGACGAAGCGATCCAGCTCCTCGAGCGATTCCGACTCCGTGGGCTCCACCATCAGGGTTCCTGCCACCGGCCAAGAGACGGTAGGGGCGTGGAATCCGTAATCGATGAGTCGCTTCGCAATGTCCATGACCTCCACTCCTGCAGACGACTTGAACGATCGACAGTCCAGAATCATCTCGTGGGCCACTGTTCCCGCTTCGCCCGTGTACAGAATGCTGTAGTCGTTTTCCAACTGCACTTTCAAATAATTGGCGTTGAGAATGGCCACTTCGGTTGAACGGCGCAAGCCTTCTTCACCCAGCATCTTGATGTAGGCATAGGGGATTTGGCAAATCAATGCGCTGCCAAATGGCGCCCCACTGATGGCGTCAATTTGTTGCTCCCCTCCGGTCGGGATGACTGGATGGCCGGGCAAAAACGGAACCAAGTGTTCCGCCACCCCAATGGGTCCAACGCCCGGGCCACCGCCGCCGTGCGGGATGGCAAAGGTCTTGTGCAGGTTGAGGTGGCACACGTCGGCACCGATGAGGCCTGGACTCGTCAAGCCCACTTGCGCATTCATGTTGGCGCCGTCCATGTACACCTGCCCACCGTGGGCGTGCATGAGTTGGGTAATGTCCAACACCGCTTCCTCAAACACCCCGTGGGTGGAGGGGTAGGTGATCATCAACGCGCCGAGTTCTGAGGAGTAGGCTTCCGCCTTTTCACGGAGGTCATCCATGTCGATGTTTCCTTCATCATCGCACCCTACGACGACAACCCTCATGCCCGCCATGACAGCAGAGGCCGGATTGGTTCCGTGAGCAGAAGAGGGAATCAAGCACACGTCGCGGTGGCCTTCGCCGCGCGCCTCGTGGTAGGCGCGGATGACCATCAGCCCCGCAAACTCCCCTTGCGCGCCTGAATTCGGTTGCAGGGAAACCCCCGCAAAGCCCGTAATGGTGGCCAGGTCCTTCTCCAGTTCGTCAAGCATGGCCCGTGTGCCTGCGGCTTGTTCCGGCGGACAGAACGGGTGCAGCTCTGCGAACGCAGCCCACGTGATTGGAATCAATTCCGTAGCGGCATTCAATTTCATGGTGCACGACCCCAGTGGAATCATGCTATGCACCAACGAAAGGTCGCGGTTTTCGAGGTGCTTGATGTAACGCATCATTTCCGTCTCCGACCGGTAGCGATTGAAAACGGGGTGATGCAAGTAATCCACATCGCGCCAGAGACCGCCCAAAAACGCTCGGTCGGCGGAGACGCCTGAGACGGGACTCACGCCAAAAACGGTGCAGAGGTCGCTCAATTCGATGTCTGACACCCGCTCATTGAGCGCCACCCCGACGTGCATGCCGTCTTCGAAGTAGCGCAAATTGATCTTCATCGCTTCGGCCCGGGCGCGCAGGGCCTTCATTTCATTCGTGCCACCGTTGACTCGAATCTTCAGCGTATCGAAATAACAGTCGTTGACCTGGTCGAAGTTGTCCGAGGCGCGGAGTGCGGCATCCAAACTTCGTGCGGCGCCATGGATGCCCTCGGCAATCTCACGCAATCCCTCTGGACCATGGTACACCGCGTACATCGAGGCCATCACCGCGAGCAGTGATTGCGCCGTGCAGATGTTCGACGTCGCCTTGTCGCGGCGGATGTGCTGCTCACGCGTTTGCAGCGCCATGCGCAACGCCGGCGCTCCCAGACGATCCTTCGACACGCCGATGATGCGGCCGGGAAAGTAACGCTTATAAGATTCTTTGGCGGCAAAGAAGGCCGCGTGCGGCCCGCCATAACCCATCGGCACGCCGAAGCGCTGCGTCGTACCGACGATCACGTCCGCCCCCATGGTGCCGGGATTCTTCAACAGCGCGAGCGCCATCAAATCAGCGGCTACCACCACCTGCGCCTCATGCGCTTTGGCTTGTTCAATCACCGCGGTCAAATCGGCAGTCACGCCTTCGCCGTCAGGGTACTGGAACAACACGCCAAACACGTCCGGCATCGCCTCCAGCACCATACCCGTGCGCGGCACTACTTCAAGTTCAACGCCCAAGTATTTGGCGCGCGTTTTGAGCAACGCCATCGTCTGGGGATAAATCGCTTCGTCCACCAAGAACCGGTTCGCTCCGGACTTGGCCATCGCCCGCGGACGCGCCGCAAACGCCATCGCCATCGCCTCAGCCACAGCCGTGGACTCATCCAGCAGCGACGCGTTGGACAATTCCATCCCCGTCAAATCGCACACCATGGTCTGGAAATTCAGCAGGGCCTCCAATCGCCCCTGTGCAATCTCCGCTTGGTACGGTGTGTAAGCCGTGTACCACCCTGGATTTTCCAGCACATTCCGGCGAATCACGCTTGGCACTTCGGTCGGGTAGTACCCCATACCGATGTAATTCTTAAACACGGTATTCTTGGCCGCAATGCCATCAATGTGTTCCAGGTATTGACTCTCCGACAAAGCCGGAGTCAACGGCATGCGTTCCCGTTGGCGGATTTTGCCCGGAACGGTCTTGGCAACCAGGTCTTCGATGGAGGCGGCTCCGATTGTCCGGAGCATCGTCTGCTGATCCTCCTCGCGGGGACCGATGTGACGAGAGGTGAATTTGGCGGCGTGCATAAGCGACGGGTATTGCGGCGATTAAGGCGACGATTAAAGCGGCAAATTTACACCCGGATTCGCCCACATGAGCGAAAGTTTTTCACCAAGCACCCAAACGAATCCCCGAGGGGCTCAGAGGCACTTTTTCTGCTCCACAATGCATCAGAACAACGACCTTTGCGTCATGGTCAAATTGGTGGCATTTACGCACGTCTGGATTGCACTGGGTGCTTTTGGCGCGGCAGCAGCAACGGTGTTGGGCCACGGCCATGCAGTGCAAGAGTGGAGCGTTTTCACGTGGAGCGGATTGACGGGAATTGGGGTCGCTACAGGGTGCGTGTACACACTGCAACGTCGCATTAAACTGCGCAAAAACCCCTCGGGAATTCCGCGCGAACGGCGCGTTTTTCTCGAACGGTGGGAAAACCCAATGGCTTGGGGGTGGAGTATTCTCGCCGTGGCATGGGCATGGGCATGCGCCCCGGAATGGCGGAGCGCTGTCGGATTGGTCTTGGACCATCCCGCTGTCCTGTTCGGAATGGCCACGCTCGCACTGGGCTACGCTTCCAACCCCATCACCGGCGGTCGTGGGTGGCGAGATATCCCCCGACTGAAGTGGCCGGTCATCGCGCTGGCATGGGGGTTGGTAACCGGCTGGCTTCCCCTGCAGTTCCTGCCTTCGGGTGTTGTAGTCAGTGAATGGGCTGCGGTTGAATTCATCGGGGTGCAAACGCTCTTCGTGGCCGGGATTACCCTCCCCTTCGATGTACGCGACCTCTCCATCGACCCGGCGGAACTGCGCACAGTACCGCAGCAATCGGGTGTTCGGTTCACCACGGTGCTGGCCATCATGTTGGTCGTGTTGAGCATAGGGGGCTTTTGGGGGTTGGATACGTCCTCGGCACGGGCCATAGCCGGGGCCGTGGCACTAGTCGGCATCGTCCTTGTTCCCACCGCACGCCACGAATGGATCTTCAGTTTGTGGCTGGACGGCTGCCTCATCCTCCAAGGGGTGTTGGCTTTTTTGCACACGTGACGCCGTACGGGAGCTGTTTCCTTCGAAATTTGTTCCTCGACACTAAAAACCATGGAGACGTTTGCACCGTATGAGCTGGCCCACGCACGGCAATTGGATGCCACCGACGCCCTACCCGCTCGACGGGGTGATTTTCATGTCCCTCAGCACGCTGGGTCCGACGTGGTCTACTTCACGGGCAATTCGCTCGGGCTCCAGCCCAAGGCTGCAGAAGCGGCCCTGCGAACGGAGTTGAACGACTGGGCCGAACACGGGGTAGAGGGGCATTTCAGGGCCCAACATCCTTGGGTCAGCTACCATGAACGCTTCGCGCAAGGGCTGTCGCACATCGTCGGAGCTAAGGCCAATGAAGTGGTCGCCATGAACGCGCTGACGGTGAATTTGCACCTACTCCTGGTGAGTTTTTACCGACCAAGCGGGAAGCGCACCAAAATCCTTTGCGAGGCCAAGGCCTTCCCTTCCGACCAATACGCCCTCGCCAGCCAAGTCCGCTTTCACGGCGGCGACCCGGCAGTGGACATCATTGAGGTGGCTCCACGTGAAGGAAGCACCGTCATCGAAGAAGCCGACATTGAGGCCATCCTGCATGACCGTGGCGACGAAATCGCCCTTGTCATGATGGGCGGGGTGCAGTACTTCACAGGCCAATGGTTGGACATGCCGCGCATCACTGCCGCAGCGCACGCCAAGGGTGCTTTGTGCGGGTTCGACCTCGCGCACGCCGTTGGAAATGTCCCCCTGGATTTGCACGCTTGGAACGTCGACTTCGCCTGCTGGTGCACCTACAAATACCTCAATTCTGGACCAGGTGCGGTGGCCGGTGCCTTTGTGCACGAGCGCCACGTTGGGGATGACGCGGTGCCGCGATTCGAAGGGTGGTGGGGCCACAACGCAAAACGCCGGTTTTTGATGGAACCGCAATTTGACAGCATGGGCACTGCCGAAGCCTGGCAAATGTCCAATGCCCCGGTCTTTAACATGGCCATTCACGCCATCGCTTTGGAACAATTTACCGCGTCCGGCATGGCGGCATTGCGGGCCAAAAGCCTGCGGCTAACCTCCTACCTCGAAGCAGGGATCGCAGCAGTGGCTAAGCACAACGGTGCGCGATTAGAGGTCATCACACCCTCCAACCCCGCCCGGCGCGGATGCCAACTTTCGCTAGTCGCTCACGGGTTCGGTCGGGAGCTCTTTCAAGCCTTAACGGACGCAGGTGTAGTGGTTGATTGGCGTGAACCCAACGTCATACGCATGGCCCCTGTGCCGATGTACAATACCTTTGAAGACATCGCGCGTTTCGTGCACATCCTTAAATCCGCCACCCAGCCGCATTGAATGGGCTCTGAAACTGAACTTTAGACTTCAACTCCCATGCCTAAATCCTCTCGATTCGCCGTTTTTGGAATTGGCCGATATGGCCGCCAAATCGCTCTATCCTTAGCCGCTAAAGGCGCTGAAGTATTCACCTTCGATTCCGATCCAGCCCGTTCGGAAGAAATCAAAGACAGGGTGGCACTCGCGGTCACTATGGACGCAACAGACGCCCGCGCTTTGCAAGCGCAAAACGTACAGGACATGGACGCCGCGGTAGTGGCGATTGGCGAAAACTTCGAAGCCACCATGTTGACTTCGATGAACCTGCTGGACCTAGGTGTCCCCCGCGTCATCGTTCGGTCGAGCGGCGACCACCAAAAACGCATCCTGACCAGCCTCGGAATTCGCGAAATTTTGACTCCTGAAAGCGAGGTCGGAAGCATCGTTTCGGAACGCCTGATCCACCCCAACATCGGCGGTTTTTTGGAACTTCCCGATGACTATGAGATTGCTGAGATCCATGCCCCGCAGAACTGCATCGGCCGCACCTTAGGTAGCATCGACCTAACCAACCGCTACGAACTTCGTCTCATCACCATCCGGCGCAAATTCGCGGCAGAAACAGAAGGTGGCGAGGAGCAAGAACACATCATCGGTGTTCCGAAAGCAGAAATGGTAATCCAAGAAACCGACACGTTGGTCGTATTTGGAACACTTAACGGCGTTAAGCGATTCCTCGAAATCAATTCGTGATTTACCGGATGATTCGGACCGAGCCTGTAGCTTGGTACCAAGGGCTCAACTGTCCCGAGGGGTCCGTGTAATGGCGGTACTTCGCCTTCCATATGTACACGTCATCCTGCACGTAGTGCGTGCGGTCCGGTCCTTGTCCATGCCAATAGTCCCCGATGGAATCCGCCTCCCACACCAAACTGCCCCACCGATTGTATACCTTAAAATCCAGCTCAACCAAGTTGCGCCCTTCCACCCGTAACACCTCATTGAGGCCATCGCCGTCCGGTGTGAACGCAGTGGGAATGAACAACAGCGGCTCAGAGCAAAAGTCAATCACCGTAACAATTCGTTCCGTCGTGCAGCCCAATTCGTTCGCGACCACAACGCTGAACACACCGGGGCCATCAACCGAGAGCGTCGGCTGAGTAGAACCGTCCATCCACTGGTACGAGGCATATCCGGCAGGCACACTCAATTGATGCTGCACATCCGGGAAATCTTCAAAACACAAGGCGGAGTCGGTCGGGAAGAAAAATTCAGGACTGGGCAAGACCTCTAGGTTCATAGTTGCAGTCGTGGTGCACCCTCCGACGTCGGTCACTTGCACGTAAGCGGTCGTCGACTCATAGAATGTCGACGTGGCCTCCGTTGCGCCGTTCGACCAGAGATACGTGTACGGGCCTGTGGATGCATCAAGTGGTGCCGCGTCAATAAGCAATCCCGCACTTGCACAGCCGGTAGCGGAGTCAGGCACTTGCAGCACCGGGCCATCGGTGAAGGTTACGATGATGACATCCGAATTGACACACCCCTCAGGCGAAGTAGCAGTGAGCCCGTACGTACCCGATGTGGTCACATCGAGCACGGGCAAGCCGGCTCCATCCATCGTCCAATCGTACATGTAGTTCACCGGCAATCCAGGATCAAGAGTGACCGTCTGTTCCGAGCAAGCTACAATGTCGTCGCCAAGTTCCATGTCGGGGAAAATGGAAATCAAATCCACTTGCGCACTCGCCGAACAGGAAGCCCCACCCAATCCAGCGATGGTCGCTGTCACGGTGTAGGTCTGGGTCAGTTCTGTCAACACCTGCGGATCAGGGATGGACGCATTACTTAGGCCGACCGTGGGCTGCCACTGCCAATCCATGGCATTGGCCGCGTCCACGGAGGCTTCAAGTTGTCCGCCCACGGTCGAACACAAGGCTACTTCAGCGTCCGTGATAACGCTGAAAACTGGGTAGACCGTTATGGTAATATCGTCGGTGTACACCGCGCCGTCAGGAGCGACCATCTCAACGGTGTAAACCGTCGTTGTCGCGGGAGCAATGGTCACCGTTTGCGCTGTGGGATCACTAACCTCGTCTGCCGGAGTCCAGGCAAACGTCCACGCGTCCACATCCGTCGTGGGATCATACGCCAGGACGTTGCAGTACATAGACACCTCATCTTCCGATTCGGCACAGTAATAATTCTGAGACGTCGCGATGTAAGGAGCCTGGCCCCACGCGGGGGTGCAGTAGCCCGACACAAGAAGAAGCACGGCCGGGAGCCATCCGATGAAGCGTTGCGCCATGCGAGAAGGATGTTTCATTCTTCGGAGCCTTTAGTGCTGAGCGACCAATCCCATTCGATGAGCCAATTGGACCGAATGTCCGGTTGTTCAACAGGGTAAAAATAAGGCTCAGCGGATTGGAGGGCGATGGGATTCACCATTTGCCAAATCGAGTCCCCATTGACATCCCACTCGAAACCAAGGGATAGGGAGCCCGGCGGTACCTGCTCAAATGCCAAGGTGGTATCCCCTTCAACCCGGAGTCGTCTATCCCCCAGCCGCACCCAACCTGCACCTGGCACGTCCGTAAGGGACAGAACCAAGGTCCCAAAGTGATTCGCCGCTTGGGTTTTCCAATTCAACACCAACGTGTCTTGGTCGGTATGCTGGCCTTGAAATCGCAAGGCCCCAGGCAGGCACATGATGCTATAATTCGCGTCAAATTCTTCAATCAACCCGAGAGTGAGAGTCCGTGTGAAGGGGCCGGCCTCAGAGCCGCTAAAGACTGCATTCTCTATAGCGATTGAATCCCGGAATACCAGTAAACTGTCAACATCTTCTACAAACACCGCCCGATCGAATTTCCATGCCCGACGGGACTCCGGTGCTGACTTGAGCGGCGGCATGTTCCGCGGGCGAAAGAAGCTGCCAATTGCCTCGCGTGACGGCCTTGCCTGAGCCGTATCAGCATCCGTCTCCCAGGCCCAAATGAGCTGAATTTCTTCGATTGGCGCGGCAGTAAATGCATCACACCAAACAAAAACGCTGTCGCCATCCCGTTCAAATTGGACCGGTTCGTTTGTCCCGCTCACCAAAGAATTCCAGCTTTCCTCCAAATCATCAGGTGCCGGCGCCAACACCCTCGCCATGCCGGTGGAATCAACTCGACAAGTCGAAATTCGACGCGGGGGTTCGGCTTTTTCTGTGGCATCGCCCAACCACTGTAGGGTCGTGTCACCTGCAGCAAACCGCGTGGTATCCAACGCCACATATTCGCCTTCATCCCATCGGTAATTGCCGTTCTCGTCTTCAAGTGCAATGCCCACAAAATTCCCCGGGCTGAGGTAACCAATTGAGAAGTTACCCGATGCGTTCGTTTGGCCAAGTGCGTCCGGTCGCCGCCCTGCCCAGATGGAGTCCCATGCGGTGGGCATTTGGTACAGCATCACCCGCAAATCCGTTTTGCCCGCTCGCCTCATCCGATCCGTCACGTTTCCCGCAACCCGCAACGTATCCAATTCAGCCCCAGTTGCAAACGCCCATTTCAAATTCGATACCGGATTAGACTCATGGAGATCGACAATGGCCTCGCCAAACGCGAAAACGTAGGTGCGATTGGATTCAAATGCCTCCGGATCAAAAGCCAGTTCGACCGCCTTTCCACGCACCCTCCATTCCGGCTTACGCACCAGCGGCGGTGAAACTACCAACTGTTGGTTCGCGTTTCGCAAGACCACGTATTCGTCAAATTCCACGGTAAGCCGCTCCGGACGAAGGTTGACCGACTCGGAGGGCGGTTCGACCCGAACTGGAACAGGTGGAGTCTCATCCTTGGGCCCACCTGTCGGTGCAGACACTTGGGCGCAACCCACTGCGAACAGCACAGCAAACACCATCCAACCCAAGTGCTGATGACGCCCTTGACTCATCATTCCCATACGTTCCAATTTTGTCCCAAAAAGTCCACCAATGGCGTCAGTCCCTCCACATCTACGGCAGATACATCGCCCCGTTTCACGGAATCGATGTCGAGCACCGCAACGACCTCATCGGCGGACACAATGGGAATGACCAATTCTGATTCTGTGAGGGAACTGCATGCCACGTGCCCTTCAAATTCGTGCACATCGGGGACTAGCTGTACAGTCGACTCGTCCCACGCCGCCGCACAAACCCCATTGCCATGGTGCAACCGTGTGCATGCCAACGGTCCTTGAAACGGCCCCAATACCAGTTCATCTCGTTGCTTATCCACGAGGTAGAAACCGACCCAATGCCAGTCGAATGCTTCTTTGAGCACTGCAGCGGCATTGGCCAAATTCGCCATGCGATTGGGTTCATTTCCTAGCAATGATTTCCAGCGATTGAAAAGCGCCTCATACCGTTGTTTCCGAGATGCGTCGGGCGCCAATGCAAGCGTTTTAGCCATGCAGCAAAGATACCGCACAAAACGAGGGCGAAATGTTATGCCAATGCCAAGGTTATGGGCTACCGGTCGGGGGGGGCTGTGGCCAAGCCAATTCCCCCACGGCTTCGCAAGCCGGCGGTTCCCTCCGTATTTCATGGTCCCAAGTTGGGCGTTGAGTTCGCCTCGGGTTGGCAGGCGAAAATTCGTGGCCGCAAACAGCATCCGGCACCGTTCTCTCATGACCTTGGCACCGAATTCGCCGTGCAACTCCGGCCAGTCCAAAATACACCGGTCGCAGGCAATCATCCACTCCGATTCGGCCGGTAACCAAGCGTTGCACACGGCGAAATGCCTGAGCAACAGCACGCTCCACCCTGAACCATCCATGCTTCAAAAGTGCGCACAACGATGTGTCGAACAACCGGCAATTCACCGACAAGCGCTCTAACTTTGCAGGCACATGCAGTTTGGTAAACTCCCTTCACTCATTGGACTCATCCCCGCCGACTTTCCCCTTCCGGAAAGCAATTGGCACTTCGATGCCCCCCCAAGCCAGTGCCGCGTATATGCAGGGGGTACGACGTGGAACATCCCCGCTTGGGTGGGTTCCACTTATCCTGAGAAGACACCGCGTCGGCTGTTCCCAGGGGCCTATGGCCGGAACTTTGGGACCATTGAGTTCAACGCCACCCACTACCGAATTTACAGCGAATCGAAAATGAAGGAGTGGGCGAATGCAACGCCCGAGGAGTTCCGATTTTGTCCCAAATTCCCACAAATTATCTCGCATTTTCGCCGCTTCAACAACTGCGAGGGCCCAACGGATGACTTCATTGCAGGCTTGCTTGCGCTCGGCAACCGCCTCGGGCCGTCCTTCATCCAGCTGCCGCCGCATTTTGCCCCAAAGCACGCGGATGCCTTGTGGAAGTATTTAGCAAAATGGCCTCGAGAACTGCCGGTTTCGGTTGAATTTCGCCACCCTGATTGGTTCGTGGGCAAGCAACCACATTGGAATCGGTTGGCTGAATTGGGGGTAGGCGCCGTCATCAGCGATACGGCCGGACGAAGAGACGCGCTGCACATGCAGGTCACCGCACCCCACGTGTTGGTGCGATTCGGGGGTTACGAAGGCGACGCCATCGATGCGCATCGCTTGGAACAATGGGGCTCGTGGATCAATAAACTGGAAGCACGAGGCGGTACCTCCTTTCACTTTTTGGTGCACGAACCGGATAGCATCCATACGCCGGCTACATGCACTGCCTTTGCCAAGGAATTGGCACCTCAAAAACGTGAAGCTTGCATCACGCCCGATCGGCCGTACCGGGAGGCTGACGCACAGATTGGCCTGTTCTAGATCAGACCAAACGGGTGGAAATGGTGCGCTGTATGATGCCGCACAAGCGCTTTGAAGTCAGCAGTATGCATCATGCCATAAAAAAAGGATACTGCTGCTTTTCGGCGTTCAAGACCTCCAATCGTTTGAATATCAATCGGACACGTTTCATTCCAGCCTCCTACTCAACCGACTCGATTTTGGAAGCCTCAATCGCAGGCAGCGTTCGCGGCTTGCAAGGCGTTCCCCCATTGGATTTTTTACTGTCAACGAGCGCAGGAAAAAAGGGCCGAGAAGACGGGTAGCACAACGGATCAACGCATTGACCTCTATGTCACCGAAGCACAAATCAACAAAGTCTGCTGCATGTTGCAGCATTTGGGGGGTTGACATGCGACCCTACTTAAGATTGGCATCTGGGCGAGTTCAGTCTAAGCCATTTGTCAAATCCTCAACCGTGGGAATGGCTGCCTGAAAATTGAGGCGCTTCATCGCATTTCGCTATTTGTTGGCTGGGCCTTCGATGAACCAACCCTGTTCGAGAAACGGCTCAACTTTCTTATACTTTAATTCCTTTTTTTCTTCTCCACGGCGAATTACCACCAAGTCATTTCGTCCAAATTTCTTTTCGCTTCGGACGGGCATCTGCCGTTGTGGCCGAGGCGTCGGCGATGAAGCATCTGCCATGGCTGTTCCCGGCCCGTGTTGACCTTGGCGCAAGCCTGTGGGCGCCTGCTGGCGGGCTTGCGAAGCTGCCTGCTCTTGAATGTTCCGGATATTCTCCTTGGACAGACTGATTTTGTTCGGCATGGCGGAGCGAGCCTGCGGCGCTTGGCGTACTTGCTGAGCGGCCGGTCCGGTAGGAATCGTGCACCGCATCAAGAAGGCCGCCACATCTGCGTTCATGCGCTGGACCATGGCCTTGAACAGCTCATACGATTCAAACTTGTAAATCAACAGCGGATCCTTTTGCTCGAAGCGCGCCAACTGAACGTTTGAACGCAAATCGTCCATGTTGCGGAGGTGCTCCTTCCAGTACTGGTCGATGATGGCCAACACTACGGATTTTTCGAGGCTCTCCATTACGCTAACGCCTTCGGAAGCGACGCTGCGTTCGATATCCGTGGCGACTTGCATGGTTTTGCGTCCGTCGCTGAACGGTACGAGGATTTGCTTGAAATCGTTGGCCGGATCGTCGTGTACGCGTTGGATGACCGGGTGGGCGCGCTGAGCCAGCTCCTGCAACTTTGAACGGTACAGGCGCTCGGCCGCTTGATAGGTATCGAAAGCAATGTCATCCGCAGGGGTCGTGGCAAATCCTTCTGCATCCACGGTCGGTTCAATCCCGAAATCACGGAGCAAGGCCACACGGAACGACTCGAATTGCTTTTCGGGGTGGTAGGCCAGCACCGAAGCTTCAACCAATTCGAAGAACATGTTGGCAATGTCAGTGCGAATGCGGTCACCGTGCAAGGCGTGACGGCGACGCTTGTAAATGACCTCGCGCTGCGCGTTCATGACGTCGTCGTATTCTAGCAAGCGCTTACGGATGCCGAAGTTGTTTTCCTCGACCTTCTTTTGCGCGCGCTCGATCGACTTGGTGATCATGCTGTGCTGGATCACATCGCCCTCGACGTGGCCCAATCGGTCCATCATCTTGGACACCCGGTCCGAAGAGAAGAGGCGCATCAAATCGTCCTCAAGCGATACGTAAAATTGCGATGACCCCGGATCCCCTTGACGGCCAGCACGTCCGCGTAGCTGGCGGTCGACGCGGCGGCTGTCGTGGCGTTCAGTTCCGATGATTGCCAAACCGCCGGCGGCCTTGACCTCATCCGTGAGTTTGATGTCGGTACCACGGCCCGCCATGTTGGTGGCGATGGTCACGGTGCCGGGCTTACCGGCTTCGGTAACGATTTCAGCCTCGCGCTGGTGCAGCTTGGCGTTCAGGACCTGGTGTTTGATGTGTCGGATGTCAAGCATGCGCGAGAGCAATTCGCTGACCTCGACCGTGGTCGTACCCACGAGGACCGGTCGGCCGGCTTCGCTGAGGGCTACGACATCATCGATGATGGCGTTGTACTTCTCGCGCTTCGTTTTGTAGACGAGGTCTTCGCGGTCCTCTCGGGCAATGGGCCGGTTGGTCGGGATGACCATCACGTCGAGTTTGTAGATGTCCCACAACTCTCCTGCTTCTGTTTCGGCCGTGCCGGTCATGCCCGCGAGCTTGTGGTACATACGAAAGTAATTTTGGAGCGTAACCGTAGCGTAGGTCTGGGTGGCCGCCTCCACCTTCACGTTTTCCTTCGCTTCAATGGCTTGATGCAGGCCATCGGAGTAGCGTCGGCCGTCCATGATGCGGCCCGTTTGCTCGTCGACAATCTTGACCTTGTTGTCCATCACCACGTAGTCCACGTCCTTCTCGAACAAGGCGTAAGACTTCAACAACTGGTTCATGGTGTGGACGCGCGCACTCTTGACCGAGTAGTCGGCCATCAACCGGCTCTTCTTTTCGAGTTTGGCTTCCTCGTCACCCTCACCGCTGTCGATGGACACCAATTCCGTCGCCAAATCCGGCATGGTGAAGAAGTTGTCGTCCTCCATGTTGGCCGTCAAGAACTCAATGCCCTTCTCGGTCAGCTCCACTTGGTTCTGCTTCTCGTCGATGACGAAATAGAGATCGGCATCGGCTTTAGGCATTTCACGCTTGTTGTCGGCGAGGTAAATCGCCTCGGTCTTGAGCAACTGTTGCTTCATGCCCTCAAGACTCAAAAACTTGATGAGCGGCTTGGACTTGGGCAACGCGCGGTACGCACGGAACAAGGCCAGTCCGCCTTCGGCAATGTCATCTTTCGAGGCCCCATCCCTCTGGAGCAGGCGCTTGGCGTCCGTCAGGAACTGCTGGGCTGCCTTCTGCTGGACCGTGACGAGCTGAACCACTTTGGGCTTGAGCTCGACAAATTCCTGCTGGTCGCCCTTAGGGGTAGGTCCGCTGATGATCAACGGGGTTCGCGCTTCGTCAATCAACACGGAGTCGACCTCATCCACGATGGCGAAGTGGTGCTTACGCTGGACCAGTTGCTCCGGGCGTTGCGCCATATTGTCGCGCAAGTAGTCGAAGCCGAATTCGTTGTTGGTGCCGTACGTAATGTCGGCACGGTAAGCCTCCCGACGGGATTCGCTATTGGGTTGGTGCTTGTCGATGCAATCGACTCGCATGCCGTGGAACTCAAACAATGGCGCCATCCACTCCGAGTCGCGGCGGGCGAGGTAATCGTTCACAGTGACGAGGTGCACGCCTTTTCCGGTCAGCGCGTTGAGGAACACGGGGAGCGTGGCAACAAGCGTCTTGCCCTCACCCGTTTGCATCTCCGCCACCTTGCCACGATGCAACGCCGCACCGCCGACTAACTGGACATCGTAGTGCACCATGTTCCACTGCACTTCCGAACCAGCAGCCATCCAGGCATTGCCCCACGTGGCTCGGTCGCCGTCGATGGAGACACCGCCGCGTTTGGCTGAGATGTCCCGGTCCCAATCTGAAGCCGTGACGGTGAGTTGCCCATTTTCCGCCAAACGCCGCGAAGTTTCTTTGACAAGTGCAAACGCCTCAGGCATGATGGTCTCCAGCACCGCCTCCAACGATTCGTCGATGCGCTTGGTCAGTCCATCGATCTGCTCATAAATGGCCTCCTTATGTTCGAGCTGGTCCTCGCCCATGGCGGAGGCATCGG
Organism: uncultured Flavobacteriales bacterium; assembly: GCA_937884175.1. GTDB lineage: Bacteria > Bacteroidota > Bacteroidia > Flavobacteriales_D > Sanyastnellaceae > UA16. Next base: position 5,244 of record CALGDB010000159.1, on the reverse strand, counting down.
CACGCAACTCTTGTTCTTCTTTCTCGAGGTCTGCAACATGGGCTTGGATGCGCTGGCGCAAGTCCTCGCTTCGGGATCGCAGGCCATCGTCAGATAACGCTTTCATATCCGCTTCGAAGCCGTGAACAGCATCGACAACCGGCTGAATTTCCTTCATATCCCCCTCAGCCTTATCGCCGACCAATTTTTTCAGAAGCGTCTTAAACATGACGCGAAAATACGAAGGGAAGCGGGTCGCATCCGGCTAAATTTTTACAACGCTCGGACGGAACTTACAGCGGGTCAGGACCTTGAGTGAAAACGAAGGCAGGGCTCTTAGACAACGACACAAAAAATCCAAGCATTTTTTCGATTTTTTTATCCCCAACGAACTAAAAATTCACGTCGTCCCAACGCTGTCAACGGTTCCATGGATTTCGAACGAACCGACTGTTAAAAACTACCTCGATTTGTGAATTGTTTTGTTTTGGTCTTGTACCCTCTCTTCTGTTTTCTTTGGGGCCAACAAAGGTCAAGGCATCGGGTTTCGTCCCGCGTCCATCGGCCCTTTTTCAAAACGCTACTGAGCCCGGCTCCAAAGGTGGAGAGCAAGTCATTAGCCTCGAAATCCCAGTGTTCTCAATGCTTTTGGAACATTGGATTGCCATCGAGGACAGGACTTCGACCCCCGAAACGGAGGCGGGACTCTACGGCTTAAAAAGGGAAATGCTGAGACCGAATTAACGTTTCACCCGCCACCCGCTGGCACCAACCTAACCACCGCCATGAGCGCACAAACACCCGAGGATTTGAACACTGCAGACGTAAAAGAGACAAGCGCAGCGACCGTGCAAACATCCATTGAAGAAGTCTTGCCCGAGAATACGGTGGTGACTGAGCCTATTCTCGAGGATAACCCTAACCGATTTGTCTTGTTCCCTATCCAGCACAACGACATATGGAATTTTTACAAGAAGTCCGAAGCGAGCTTTTGGACGGCAGAGGAGATTGACTTGGCCGCAGACATTGTTGACTGGAATGAAAAGCTCAACGATGACGAGCGTTACTTCATCAAGCACGTCTTGGCGTTTTTTGCTGCATCCGACGGCATTGTGAACGAGAACCTCGCCGAAAACTTTGTGGCTGAGGTGCAATACACCGAGGCAAAGTTCTTCTACGGTTTCCAGATTATGATGGAGAACATCCACTCCGAAACCTACTCGCTGTTGATTGATACATACATCAAAGATGATGCGGAGAAGGATAAGCTCTTTAACGCTATCGAGACCATGGATTGCGTGAAGAAGAAGGCGGAGTGGGCCTTGAGTTGGATTGAGAACGGCTCCTTTGCCGAGCGCATTGTTGCGTTTGCAGCGGTGGAAGGCATCTTCTTCAGCGGCAGCTTCTGCTCCATTTTTTGGTTGAAAAAGCGCGGCCTCATGCCGGGCTTGAGCTTCTCCAATGAATTGATTTCACGCGACGAAGGCATGCACTGCGACTTTGCCTGCTTGCTTTATAACGACCACATCATCAACAAGCTCCCTATCAAGACCCTTCGCAAGATCATCATCGACGCGGTGGAGATTGAGAAGGAGTTCATTTGCGAGTCGTTGCCTGTTCGCTTGATTGGTATGAACGCCGATCTGATGTCCCAGTACATCGAGTTTGTTGCCGACCGCTTGTTAGTGGAGCTTGGCACCGAAAAGGAATTCAACGTCACCAATCCGTTTGACTTCATGGACATGATTTCCCTCCAAGGAAAGACCAACTTCTTCGAGAAGCGTGTTGGAGAATATCAAAAAGCCGGAGTGTTGACAAAATCCGATGAAGGCGCAAAATCCTTCAGTTTAGATGCCGACTTTTAAACGTCGAGCCTTTCCAACGGATCACTTCACTACTTATCACCACTTCACCCTTACCTCAAAACAACCACTCGCACCATGCTAGTAGTCAAGCGCGACGGCCGCACAGAACCGGTACAATTCGATAAAATCACCGCACGGATCAAAAAACTCTGTTACGAGTTGCACGAGTCTGTCGATCCGACCAAAGTGGCGATGCGCGTCATTGAGGGGGTATACGACGGGGTGACCACGACTGAACTGGACAACCTCGCCGCGGAAGTGGCAGCGACCAACGCCGTAACGCACCCCGACTACGCGAGCTTGGCAAGCCGAATCGCAGTATCTAACCTCCACAAAGGAACCAAGAAGTCCTTTGCGGAGACGATGGAAGACCTCTACATCTATGTCGACCCCATCACCGGTGAGAACGCCTCCCTCGTAGCAAACGACGTTATTGAGATCATCCGTGATAATGCGGAATTCCTCGATTCTCAAATCATCTACGACCGAGACTTCAACTACGATTACTTCGGATTCAAAACCCTCGAGCGCAGCTACCTGCTCAAAATCAATAACGAAATCGTCGAACGCCCTCAGCACATGCTCATGCGCGTGGCTGTCGGCATTCACAAGGACGACCTCGATGCGGTGGTTGAGACGTACAATGGACTCAGCGAAGGCTGGTTCACCCACGCAACCCCCACCTTGTTCAACTCGGGTACGCCGAAGCCCCAGATGTCCAGCTGCTTCCTGTTGACGACACAAGAAGACAGCATCAGCGGCATCTACGACACGCTTAAGCAGTGCGCGAAGATTTCACAGAACGCAGGGGGCATTGGCCTTTCCATCCACGACATCCGCGCTACGGGCTCCTATATCAAAGGAACCAACGGCACGTCCAACGGCATTGTTCCGATGTTGCGTGTATTCAATGACACCGCCCGTTACGTTGATCAGGGAGGTGGTAAACGCAAGGGTTCGTTTGCCATTTACATCGAGCCCTGGCACGCCGACATCCACGATTTCCTCGACCTCAAGAAAAACCACGGTAAAGAAGAACAGCGCGCACGCGATTTGTTCTACGCCTTGTGGATTCCTGACTTGTTCATGAAGCGTGTGGAAGAAAACGGTGAATGGACCTTGATGTGCCCCAACGAGTGCCCCGGCTTGGCTGACAACCACGGCACAGCGTTCGAGAAGCTTTATACGAAATACGAAGCCGAAGGCAAAGGCCGCAAGACCATCAAGGCGCAAGATCTGTGGTTCAAGATCCTCGAATCACAAATCGAGACCGGCACGCCATACATGCTTTACAAGGACGCCGCAAATGGCAAGTCCAACCAGCAGAACCTTGGCACCATCCGTTCTTCTAATCTCTGCACGGAGATCATCGAGTACACGGCGCCAGACGAAGTGGCGGTTTGCAACCTCGCCTCTCTTGCCTTGCCGAAGTACGTCAACGACGGACTGTTCGACCACGAGAAGCTGTTCCAAGTCACCTACCAGGTCACGAAGAACCTCAATCGCATCATCGATCGCAACTACTACCCCATTCCTGAGGCGCGCAATTCCAACATGCGCCACCGCCCCATCGGACTCGGCGTACAGGGCTTGGCAGACGTGTTCATCTTGATGCGCCACCCCTTCGACTCAGACGAAGCCCGCGCATTGAACCGCGAGATTTTCGAAACGATTTACTACGCTGCCTGCACAGCGTCCAAGGACCTCGCGAAAGAAGAAGGTGCCTACGAAACCTTCAAAGGTTCCCCTGCATCGGAAGGCCGACTGCAATTCGACCTGTGGGGTGTCGCCCCAACTGACCGTTGGGAATGGGACGTGCTCAAGGACGAAATCAAGGAACACGGCATGCGCAACTCTTTGTTGTTGGCTCCTATGCCAACCGCATCTACCGCACAAATCCTCGGCAACAACGAATGCTTCGAGCCCTACACCTCGAACATCTACACCCGCCGGACCCTCTCTGGGGAATTCATCATCGTCAACAAGCACCTGCTTCGCGATTTGACCAAGCTCGGGTTATGGGATGACGACATGAAGAACCGCATCATCAGTGCCAACGGCTCCATCCAGAACATCAACGAGATTCCGGACAACCTTAAAGCGCTGTACCGCACCGCTTGGGAGATTCCTCAGCGCGCCCTGATCGACATGTCCGCCGACCGCGGCGCCTACATCTGCCAATCGCAGTCACTCAACGTCTTCATGGAAAACGTGAATACGGCCAAGCTCACTTCCATGCACTTCTACTCTTGGAAGAAGGGACTGAAGACCGGCATGTACTACCTCCGAACGAAGGCAGCAACCGATGCCATCAAGTTCACGGTGGATAAGAAGTACAAGACGGCGCCACAAACTGAAGCCCCTCGAAAATCTATCCAAGAGATGACCGACGAAGAACAGGCCGCAATGGCGTGCTCTATCGAAAACGGATCGGATTGCGAAATGTGCAGCGGTTGATTCACGCGCAAACATCCAACAAAATTAGCGGCCCCAATGGACCGATTTTTTTTTCCCATTCTCCGGGTCACTTGCGCTGCGAGCGATAATGCAGCAACACCCAAACGTTGGATAGCACTAGGCCCACCGCCAAGAGCAAGTGAACCGGTTGCGCCCATTCCGGCATCCCCAGATTGACGAAGAAGACACCCGTCAAAATCTGTGCGCTGAGTAAGACAGACACCAGACGCACGATGTTTCTCAGGCTACCCTCCACGTCGCGCAGCGACATCAGCCACATCAATTGCACGGCGAGAACCACCCACGAACCCGAGCGGTGCACCTTCCACCAGCCCGGCAATGCCCCAATCCAATCGGCCCTGAGGACCTCCGCTTGGTTCAGCAAATCCACTTGCTCTCGCACTTGGGTACCCAGGATGAGCTGGGTGACAGTCAGAACGAGGGCCACCGCTACCCATCCCTTGCCGCGGGGCAGTGCATCGATACGCATGGTGTCTTGGTATTCCCATACCGAATGAAGCAATCCGGCCAGACTGACCAAGATGGCCACGGCACCGAGCATGTGAATGGTGATGGAGAATGGAATGAGGTTGCCGTCCACTACCTTTTTGCCCAACCAAGCGACCAAGCCAAGCCAGAACAAGTGGACGACTGCCCATACGAGCGGCTTCCAATGCCGCACCTTCACCCCCCGCCAAAACGTCCACCCCAACAGCAACAGCGCCGGAATGCCGGTCAAGGCGCCGAGTAACCGATTGATGAATTCCACCCAAGTGTGCAGGGGGTTGAATACCGCATAGTCGTGTTTGTCGTATGCGACCCACTGACCCGTCGCGCGCTCGGATTCGAAGTCTGTTGAGTGCAGATCCGCCTGCGCCACCCACAGTGTGTCGCGCTTTAGCAGCATGCGGCCCCGGTCGTAAGTCACCCCTTCCTGCCACGT
>CALGDB010000158.1 GCA_937884175.1 uncultured Flavobacteriales bacterium | reverse complement strand
TGTTCATCGCGACGGCGAACGTGCCGGACACCATCCCCGGGCCACTCCGCGACCGCATGGAGATCATCGAAGTCACCGGATACACGGTGGAGGAAAAGGTCCAGATTGCCAAGCGCCATCTGGTACCCAAACACCTCACCGAGACAGGCATCACGGAGAAGCAACTCAAACTTCCGGTTAAAACCATCGAGACCGTGGTTGAACAATACACCTCGGAAAGCGGCGTGCGTGGCTTGGAAAAACGCATCGGCAAACTCGTTCGCAACCGAGCGAAGGAACTCGCCCTCGAGGAGGAATTCACGGTTGAAGTAATCGCCGACCAACTTCCCGACGTCCTCGGCCCCTCCCGCGAAAAAGACCGCTATCAAGGCAACGACACGCCGGGGGTTGTCACCGGGCTCGCCTGGACTCCGCACGGTGGAGACATTCTATTCATTGAAACATCGCTCACGAAAGGCAACGGGAAGCTGACCCTGACTGGGAACTTGGGAGACGTTATGAAGGAAAGCGCCATTATCGCGCTTGAATACATCAAGTCCCACGCGCAAGAACTCGGCTTGGACGCTGATGAATTGAATAAGCGCAATGTGCACCTGCACGTGCCCCAGGGTGCCATTCCCAAGGACGGCCCGAGTGCGGGCATCACCATGGTCTCGGCTATGGTTTCGGCCTTCACCCGGCGCAAAATCCGCAAAGCGGTAGCGATGACCGGTGAAATCACCTTGCGCGGTCAGGTATTGCCGGTTGGAGGAATCAAGGAAAAAATCCTTGCCGCAAAACGCGCGGGCATCAAAGAAATCATCCTCTGCGAGCGCAACCGCCAAGACATCGACGAAATCGATGCGCGTTACCTCAAAGGGCTTACCTTCACTTTCGTTTCGGACATCATGGAAGTGGTGAACCGAGCCGTGTTGCAAACCAAAGTTGGGTAACCATGAAATTCATTCGTGCCACCGTACTCATGCTCGTCACGTTCCTCGGTGCGCATTCGGGACATGGCCAAGGCCAAGAATCGCTCATCTTCGAATTGGCCGCAGATGCTCGGGGGGCCGCGTTGGGCGGAGCGGTGATGGCCGACCTTGATTCGGATGTTCACGGAGCCGGGCTGAATCCGTGCCTCATCGATACGGCACGCCAGGGAGATATCAGCATTGACTACGTCGACTATTTCGCCGGTATGGGCATGACGGTGGTCAACTACCAACTAAATCCAAAGGGCCGGTGGAACATGCAGCTCGGAAGCCGCTTCATGAACCTCGGGACGTTCCCTGGATACGACCCTGCCGGCAACCCAACCCAAGACTTTCAGGGAGGTGATCAGGTGATCTATTTCGGCACCAGCAGTGCCATCGACTCCGTTTGGACAATTGGGGCGCAAGGCTTCATCGGAAGCCGCCACTTAAACCGCGAAGTAGCCGGATGGGCGGGCTTGGAGGCGTTCGTGCACGCCCGATGGGCGGCGAGGCAACTCGCCGTGGGCATGGCCATTACCGGGGCGGGCCACCAGTGGGGACTGAAGGGCTCCCAACCAACAGGTGCGTTGCCATACAATGTGCAATTGGCCTTGACCAAAGGCTTCAACAACGCCCCTTTCCGCATCTACTTGAAAGCACAGCATTTACAAACCTGGGACCTCGCCCCGCCTGGCACCTACGACGACACCATCGACCCCATCACCCAGGAAGTCGTCAAAAACTCCACATTCAAATTCGGGGACCAGTTGATGCGCCACGTCACCATCGGAACCGCATTGTCCGCTGGAGAATCCATGGAAATCTGGTTCGGCTTTGATTACCGCCGGCGCACCGAGCTCATGGCTACAGACCGAATCAATGGCAATGGATTTTCGTTTGGAACCCAGTTTCAGTTCGGAAAATTCGGCGTGCGCATCGGTCGGTCGCGGTATCACTTTGCCGGCGCATCTACCCACATCGGAATCCGCTTCAATCCGCGGCAATTTGGGCGCTCATAATCGGTTTACTTGCGTTAAATTGCGTGACCGATGGAACAGCGAAAAATCAACATCGCAATCGATGGCCATTCTTCAGCCGGCAAGAGCACCATGGCCAAAGCGCTGGCCAAGGAGTTGAATTTTGTCTATGTAGACACCGGCGCGATGTACCGAGCTGCAACGCTTTTTTGCGTCAAGGAACGACTGGTGGAGGGTAATGAAATCGATTCCAAGAAAATCGACCACGCCGTGGACCGCATGTACATTGGCTTCAAGTACAACCCGAAAACGGAACAACCCGAGGTGCACTTGGGTGGAGCGAATGTCGAGGAGGAAATTCGTTCCTTGGAAGTAGCCAAAAAAGTAAGCCTGGTCGCCGCCATTCCCCGCATCCGCCACAAGCTGGTAGAATTGCAACAGCGTATGGCCGAAACCGGAGGGGTCATCATGGACGGCCGCGACATTGGTACCGTGGTCATGCCCGACGCAGAATTAAAATTTTTCATCACGGCCGATCCCCAAGTGCGTGCAGCCCGACGCGTGGACCAACTGAAGGAAACGAATCCCGAGGTGAAATTTACCGATGTGCTCAATAACCTCGTCGAACGCGACCGAATTGATTCGAGCCGAGCGGTGAGCCCTTTGCGTCAAGCCGACGATGCCATCGTTCTCGACAACAGCCATTTGACCCACGAAGAACAGTTCCAGTTCTTGTTGGTGCATGCGCGCAAAGCGATGGCGGGCGAATGAGATGGAACCTCTTGGCCGCTGCGTTTGCCAGCACCTTATTCCAATATTCCACGCCCTCATTCGGACAAGCGAAGCTGCCTGATTTTCTCGACGAGCCGCACACGGCCTATGCCGATTCAGTCTTGGTTACCTTGACATTGCGCGAGCAAATCGCTCAATTGCTCATGCCGCCCATTTATGCCCTTGCTACACGTGAGAACTGGGACGAGATGGAGCGCTGGGTCGAAACCCATCAGTTGGGTGGCGTCATTGCCATGCAAGGCGCACCCGCGCCCTACGCAGAGCGATTGCTTCGATTGCAAGACCGCGCTCAGATTCCACTACTGATATCCACCGATGCGGAGTGGGGCTTGGGCATGCGAATCGATTCAACGCGTTCTTGGCCGCGCGCCTTGACCTTCGGCGCAGCCAATGACACAGCTCTGACGCGCGCCTTTGGCCGTGAGGTGGGACTGTCGTTGCAGGCCATGGGCATACACGTCAACTTCGCCCCTGTGGTCGATGTCAACAGCAACCCCGCTAACCCCGTCATCGGCAGTCGGTCGTTCGGAAGCAGCGCCGAATTGGCTGGGGTCTTGGGGAGCGCCTACTCCAAGGGCCTTCAAGATGTCGAAGTTCTCGCTACGGCCAAGCACTTCCCTGGCCACGGCGACACGGACGCCGACTCGCATTATGCCTTACCCATCATTCGACACAATCGGAGTCGGATGGATTCCATTGAGCTCGCTCCTTTCCGAACGTTGATCGAGGAAGGCGCGGGCGCTATGATGGCCGCGCACCTGTACATCCCTTCGCTCGACTCTACACCCAACCAACCCTCCACCCTGAGC
>CALGDB010000157.1 GCA_937884175.1 uncultured Flavobacteriales bacterium | reverse complement strand
GGCTTCCTCGTCCAGGAGAAGTTCCACCCGCTCTTCGAGTCGGACCGTGGGCCCGCCATCGACCAGATCGCCAACATCGAGCAGACCACGGGGGCTGGCTTCCTCGTCGCCCTCACCATGGCCATCGGCTTCACCGAGGCGCAGCGCATCTCCAAACGGGAAAGCCAACTCCTGCGGCTCTTGATTTCCAAAGCCGGACAGGTCGTCAGCCGCGAAGAAATCCTCGAAGTTGTTTGGGGCTACCACGCCTTTCCGAACACCCGAACTATCGACAACCACATTGTTACGTTTCGCAAATACTTCGAGAAGGACCCCAAAAATCCGGTCCACTTCATCTCTGTCCGGGGTGTTGGTTACAAATTTAACTTGGGTCAAATTGTTGAATAACAAGTTTTTAAGTGATTTCATCGCTTTTTTTTAAACAAAAAAGGCAACCTTCAGTTTTTGCGTCCGTCTAACGTGCAGACACGGTCTGAGAATACTGTGTTGGTTTCAATTTCTTGCAGGTTATTGAAGGGGTGTCCAATTGGATTCCCCTTCTTTCATTTTAGGCCTCAGTAGTCGGCAGTTACTGGAGCTTGACGTAGACCACCTGCTTGGTCTCGAAAAACGGTTGATCGAGCCATTCTGAAATGGGCAACCGCTCCGTCGGGAAATCCACCTCAGTCAGCTCTTCGCTCAAATCCCCGCCTTTCAATGCGAGTATGCCATTGGGCCAAGGATTGACGGATTGCTTCTTGATTTTGCCTTGCACCCACGGAATGAACCGGTTCATGCGCGTCACTGCCCGGCTGACTACGAAGTCGAATTGGCCTTTGATGTCCTCAGCTCGTCCGTGGTGAATGGTGACGTTGGTCAACCCGAGGGCTTGGACCACTTCGCGGACCACCTTCATCTTTTTGCCAATGCTATCGCACAAAACGAAGTTTACTTCCGGGTACACGATGGCTAATGGAATACCAGGGAATCCTCCCCCAGTCCCTACATCGAGCACGTCGCTGCCCGGCGCGAATTTCATGACTTTTACGAGCGCGAGGCTGTGCAAGACGTGGCGTTCGTCAAACGCATCCATGTCCTTCCGAGAAATCACATTGATGGCTGCGTTCCACTCGGTGTAAAGGGCCTTGAGCTTTCCGAGTTGCTCCACCGCCTCGTCCGAAAGCTCCGGAATGAAGGTCCGGTAGTCCACGCTCAAATGGTTTCGCGCACCTGCCCCAACATCGCTTCTAGGGCCTCGCGCGCGCGGTGCAGCTGCGCCTTCACCGTTCCAAGAGAACGGTCCAGTTCCTCCGCGATTTCGTCGTAGCTCTTCTCTTCGAAGTAGCGCAACTCGACCAACTCGCGGTACTTGGGCTTCATCTTGCTCACCACGTCACGGAGCAATTCGATGCGCTCCTTTTTTTCGAGAGTTTGGATGGGGTCCAGCTTGTCGTCCGCGATGTGAATCTCCATGGCTTCGCCGTCCTCGTTTCGGAACCCTTGGTCCAGCGACAGAGCGTTGATACGCTTCTTGCGAATAAAGTCAATGGTGTGGTTCGAACCGATTTTGAACAACCACGTCGAAAAGGCAAACGCAGGCGTGTATTGGTGCAATCGGTTGAACGCCTTGGTGAAGGTTTCCATGGTCAGGTCTTCCGCATCGTCGGAGCTGAACACCATTTTATTGATCATGTGAAAAATGGAATCGCGGTAGCGCTCCATCAACTCGCCAAATGCCCGCTGGTCGTTCTCCTTGGTCACACGCAACACCAGCGCGTAGTCGTAACGGGCTTTGTCGGAGAGGTTGGGATTGACGTCCATGGTGGTATTCGGGCTTGGTTCTGCTTCACCACCCCAGCTACCATTGTCGTTTGTCTTGCCGTTTCCACATTAACGACAGAGCGATCCATGTGCTCCACGCCAACCAAAAAGGAAGCAAACCGCCCCGGTTTCGCCAAGAATTTGGGGCTTGATAGGCTTTGGTGATGGACCGAAAGTTAAGCAGCTCACCCAACCACATAGCCCCCAACAGCGCACCTGTAATCCATAGCGAATTGTGAACAACCACTGCCAAAACCGCGGCCAAAAGCGCACCAATGCGCAACACCATCGGCACGGCCAATCGCCACTGGTCAGCGGCTTTGTAATGCGGCGCTGTGGTCCAGTGCCGGCGCTTTTGCACTAACCAATCCGACCACGTAGCCGGCATAGCCGCATCCATGTGCGCGGCGCGGTGCCCGGTGACTGCTATGCGCACATCGGGCGCACTGGCCAGCGCTTGAATCAGCATGTCGTCATCGCCCGAAGCGGTCGGTGCTGCGTTGGAAAAACCCGGGAATGCCGATCGGCGAATGGCCAGGTTGCGGCCCACCCCCATGTACGGTTTGTCCCGCTCCACCCATCCCACATACGAGCGCATGATGTACAGCGCATCCAAGGCCTGCGCGCGAGCAAGCCCCGTCGCTGGGGTACCATCCTTCGGCCAGCTGACCCCCAACACCGCGGCCACGTCATCGGGATGGCCGGCGGTCATTTCCGAAGCCCAAGCAGAACCCGCCGGCTGGCAATCAACGTCCGTGAACAACAGCCATTCTCCAGAGGCCTGCCCGACGCCGAAACGCAGGGCATCGCGCTTCCCGGGGGATGTTTCTTCGATCCGGTGATGGATAAACGTAAAGGGGGCTTCCTCCTGTGCCGCTCGCGTCAACAGCGTGGGCAATTCATCGGTTGAACCGTCATCAATGGCGATGACCTCGGTGCCTGCTGGCCATTGCTGGCCCTTCATGGCCGCCCACCACGCCGGCCAATGCTCGGCGTCGTCCTTGATGCATACGATGACACTGACAGTGGGCTGCTCACCAGTGGATGCGCGAGAACAGAGCGCACGCACGCAAGCCCGCGTCAAGGCCACCGCGTGCGCGGTATAGGCCACAGCGCAGGCCGCCAACAGAGCGACCCACTCATTCATAACGGTACGTCAGCTTGGTGTCGTTGAATAGGATAACCGTCAGGCCTGTGGGGCTCATGCGATGGGGACGCAAGTCAAAAACAAGGGTTTCCTCTATGCGGGCGCGGCAGGCATCGCCGTTTGCCTCGTGCGCAATCATCAACGGCTGCTTTGGCGGAAGCGACCGCACCTGAGGGCCGGCAGCAAAGAGTTCGAATGCATGCTCGGCGCACCCCCCACTGTAGGCCACCTGAACCACAAGTGAATCGCCTTGGATGGCAGCTTGCATCACCTCGAGCGGTGCAGACGGCGGCTTCGACCAATCCAAGGCCGCGCTGGGCAGGCCGCGTTGGTCTTGGCAAGCAGCCATGAACAGCATGCCTATTGCCAAGAAAAGGCACGTTACCATTCCTATGCGCCGGATTCCCACGGCGCAAAAATTACTGGATTTCGATGAAGTACGGAAGACGCGCTTGGATGCGGTCGTCCGACTCGAGCATGCGGCGCACGGCCACGATGTGCTCGAGTTGTTGTCGGGACAACCCCACTTTCACCAGCGCATCGGTCAAGACTTCTGCACCGGCCAACTCCTCGACGAATTGTTCGAGCGGATCTTTGGCCTCGGGCAAAAACACCACATCGTCTTCACTCAACGAATCCAATCCTGCCATAGCCGCTGCTGCATCCATCGCGCTTTGGAGGTTCCCCAATTCGTCAACCAAGCCAATTTCAAGGGCATCCTGTCCGGTCCACACCCGGCCTCGGGCAATGGCATCTACCTCATCGTAGGTCATGCCACGTCCTTCGGCGACGATGCCAATGAATTCCTCGTAAATGTCCGTGATGCTCTCGTTGATAGCTTCCATTTGAACGTTATCCAGTTTCGCTTCCAATCCTACGCCCGCATGGGAGTGTGTGCGCACGTCGTCGTATGCCAAGCCCATCTTGTCCTCGAGCAATTCCTGGGCGTAAGGCAACATGCCGAATACGCCGATGGATCCTGTAATGGTGTTGGGAGAGGCGAAGATTTTTTCTGCTCCTGCGCTGATGTAGTATCCTCCTGAAGCCGCGTAGTCGCCCATGCTGACGACGAAGGTCTTTCCGGCTTCTTTGAGCAATTCGGTCTCGCGCCAGATGATGTCACTGGCGAGGGCTGATCCACCAGGGCTGCTTACGCGCAAAACCACCGCTTCAACATCCGGTGCAAGGCGGGCTTCGCGGATGGCTTCAGCAAGCGTGACTGAACCGATGGTCTGGTTATCCCCGTTGCCCATCTCTATGCCACCTGTGGCGTAGATGACCGCGAGCGATCCCCCCAAGGGCTCCGCCTCTTCGGATTCTCCGTACGAGTCATCATTCATCGACTCGAAAATGCTGAAATCGAATTCTGCCGCAAATCCTTCCATCGGATCCGGGTTCATGTATTCCCCCAAACCAACGTACACCGGATCCTCCCCGTCGAGCAGTTCTTTGATGCGTTCCTTGAGTTCATCCTCGTACAACAAGCCGTCAAAAAACTCCCACTCCACGGCATCCTCTGCCGTGCGCAATGCCAAGTTTTCGGCGGCTTCATCCAACCGTTCCTCGGAGATGCCTCGTCCCTCGGCGATACCGCCGCGAACTTCCGACCAGAAATCTTCAAGCATTGCGGTCAACTGCTCGCGGTTGGAGGCGCTCATACTCTTTCGGGTGAAAGGCTCCACCGCACTTTTGTATTCGTTGTCCGGTCCGCGAAGCACCGTCATTCCGACGCCGAGCTTCTCGAGCATGCCCTTGTAGTAGGTGGTCTGCAGGCGCATGCCAGAGAAATCTGCCCCACCGTTGGGGTGCAAGTACAATTCGTCGGCCATTGAGGTGAGGTACAACGCCCCCATGCTCATCGATTCGGCCCATCCCACGACCCATTTGCCGGAAGATTTGAACGCCTCGATCGCATCGTGCAAATCGGCCATGGTGGAAGGCGCTGCCGCCACCGATTCAACATTCAAGTATAGGCCTTCAACATCATCGTCTTCGGCCGCTTCCTGAAGCGCTTCCGTAAAATCGCGCAAGCCCATCGTTGAATTCGATTGAAATCCAGTCAAATCAAAATTCGCGTCGTTCGTTGATCGCTCGCTGATCGGCTGACTGAAGTCGATTTTGAGGACGGTATTCGCTTTGCTCACAGCCTCTTGCTCGGAGGTATCTCCACCGGCCGCAGCAGATACCAATCCACCCACCAAGGCGCCGACGAACACAAAGATCAAAATGGTCCCCGCAATGAGGAAAGCTAAAGTCGAACCGACAAATGAGGATGCGACGTTCTTTAAGAATGACATGAATTCAGGGTTTTGCGCAAAAGTATGCGATGCTCCGCTGCACGCCCTATATTTTTACCCAATTTTGCTCAATGGACCGAAGGCACTTCATCGGACTGGGCGGTAACATGGGCAACCGCCATGCGCTGCTCGACGCGGCGTTGAATGAAATTCAGCTGACCTTTCCCTGTGTTCAGGAGCGTTCGAGCCGGTTCGAAACCCCCGCCTGGGGTATGGCGCCCGGCACCCCGGCCTTTTTGAATCAAGTCATTTCTATTTCATTGCCGGAGGCCATTAAGCCGCTTTACGTATTGGAGGCGTTATTGGCCATCGAGCAGAAGCTGGGCCGGCACCGCGCAGACAAGGCCGAGGGTTACCAATCGCGTTCCATTGACCTTGACCTGCTGGCAGTCGAACGGGTGCGCATGGAAACGGAGGCCTTGACCCTGCCCCATCCTCGGATGCATCTGCGCCGATTTGTGTTGGAGCCGTTGGCGGAGTTGGCGCCGGAGCTGCAGTTAACTGTGGATGGCCCCACGGTAGCGGAATTGTTGCGAACTTGTGCAGACGAATCCGCGGTTCAACGCCTGGAAACTACGCCGTGAAATCGCCCTACGCATACATCGCCATCGAAGGTAACATCGGCGCCGGCAAGACCACCTTTGCCACGTGGCTGGCCGAGCATCTCAGCGGAGATTTGCTGCTAGAGCAGTTTCAGGAAAATCCATTCCTCGAGAAGTTTTACGCCGACCCGGAACGGTTTGCGTTGAGCGTGGAATTGGCCTTTGTAAGCGATCGGTACCGTCAGCTCCGTGAGCGACTAGGCGCGCGCAATTTGTTCCGGCAATTGCTGATTGCGGATTACAGCTTTGTCAAGTCCCTGATTTTTGCCAAAGCCAATTTATCCGGTGAGGAATTCCGTTTGTTTCAAACCATGTTCAGGCTGATGGATGCTCAAATAGCCAAGCCGGAAGTGGTGGCCATCCTCGACCCTAACGCCGAAAAAATTCGACGCCAAATCAAGCAGCGCGGTCGGTCGTATGAACAGGACATACCCCAGGAATACCTCGACAAAATCGCGTACCACTACCAACAGCGTTACCGTTACGCGCGCGGGTCTCGCGTCCTTTGGATCGACACTTCTGATATCGACTTTGTAAAGCGAAAGGGCGACGCGGAGCGGTTAGCGGAACTGGTGCTCGCGCCACGCAAACCCGGCGTCTATGAATTGAAAGTATAAGGCGGAGCTTTGCCTATCTTCGGCGCATGCGCAGACTCGATTTCCTTCGGGTGGGTGGCTTGCTAGGGCTCGGAGGAGTGCTGAGTTCGTTTACCCGACCCAGTGATACGGCTTCTTTGGATGAAGTCCTCGCCACCAAAATCAAAACTGCCGGCCTCACTGGCAGTGCCTTTGACCTGTCCGTAGCCCCCATCTCGCGGGTGCGCGTTGCGGTCTTCGGATTGGGCAACCGCGGCCAGAGCCTCATTGACATGCTGAATTGGCTCGTGCAAGAAGGCCACGCCGAAATCACAGCCATCAGCGACATCAATCCGACCAAAATTAGTCGCGCCCAACAGCAAATCGCCGAATTCCAACAATCCGCGCCCCGAGTCTTCACCGGCACGCCGGACGCTTGGATGGAAGCCATGTCGGACGACGTGGCGGACGTAGCGTTGATCTGCACCCCATGGGAACTGCACACGCCGATGGCGGTCGCAGCCATGCGCGGCCGCATGCACGCAGCGTCGGAAGTGCCCATCGCGTACACCCCGGAGGCCTGCGTGGAATTGGTCCAAGTGGCCGAGGAAACGCAACGGCATTGCATCATGCTGGAAAACTGCTGCTACAACCGGGAAGAACTGTGGCTGCTCAACATGATCCAAGACGGCGTCTTCGGCACAGTGACCCACGCCGAATGTGCCTACCTGCACGACCTGCGTGCCCTAATGCTCGACCCCACCTACTACGAAGACCAGTGGCGCCTCAAGCACCACTTCGCGCGCAACGGCAACCTGTACACGACCCACGGGTTGGGTCCGGTCTGCATGTACTTCGACATCCTGCGCGGGGACACCTTGACGCATTTGACTTCCATGAGTTCGAAGGAAGCGGCCTTGTCTGAAGCCTTGCGCAATTCGAAAGATAAGAAGCTGCAGAAGATGGCCAAAGACGTGGTATGCGGCGACGTGAACACTACGTTGATCGGGACCGCCAAAGGCCGCTCGATCATGTTGCAATTTGACGTGCACAGCGGACGGCCGTACAACCGCCTCGACAAGGTGGTCGGCTCCAAGGCCACGCACTACGGCTATCCGTCCCGGTTGTACATCGACCACGGGGCCGATTGGGGTGGTCACCACTGGTTGGAAGATACGGAAAAGACCGAGTACCAGGACCGTTACGAACACCCGCTGTGGGAACGCCTCCAGAAATTGGCGGCAGAGCACCCGCAAGGGCACGGTGGTATGGATTTCGTGATGATGTACCGGTTGATCCGGTGCTTGAACCTCGGACAACAGCTCGACCTAAATGTCTACGACGGAGCAATGTGGTCCATGGTCGGCGCCCTATCGGAGGCCTCGGTGGCCGCCGGTTCCAAGCGCATGGACATCCCCGACATGACCGCCGGACGGTGGAAGCAATCGGTGCCCCACCCGGTCAACCGTTCGTTGGACGCTTAAAGCCTCAGGCCAACAGCTCGGCCATCTTATCGCCGATGTCCGCTGGGCTGTCAACAACATGCACGCCGCATTCGCGAAGCACGCGCTTCTTCGCTTCAGCACTCTCCTCTTCCCCGCTTACAATGGCGCCTGCGTGGCCCATGGTGCGGCCTTTGGGTGCCGTGACGCCTGCGATGAATCCGACGACGGGCTTGGTGCCGTGCTCTTGGATCCAACGCGCGGCCTTGATCTCAAGGTCGCCACCAATTTCACCGATCATGATGATGCCGTCGGTCTCGTCGTCCGCCATCAAGAGTTGAACCGCTTCGAGGGTGGTGGTGCCGATGATGGGGTCACCGCCAATACCGATGGCCGTTGATTGGCCCATGCCGGCTTTGGTCACTTGGTCCACCGCTTCATAGGTCAGCGTTCCGGACTTGGAGACGATGCCGATGCGGCCGGGGTTGAATATGAAGCCGGGCATGATGCCAACCTTGGCTTCGCCAGCTGTGATGATGCCGGGGCAGTTCGGGCCGATGAGGGTGCAATCGCGTTGGTCGATGTATGCCTTGACCTTGGTCATGTCCGCTACGGGAATGCCCTCGGTGATGGCCACGATGACCTTGATGCCGGAGTCTGCAGCTTCCATGATGGCATCGCCTGCAAATGCTGGCGGCACGAATATGATGCTCGTATCAGCACCGGTAGCTTCAACCGCTTCGCTAACGGTGTTGAAAACCGGCTTACCAAGGTGCTCTTGACCGCCTTTTCCAGGGGTTACACCGCCAATCACTTGCGTACCGTAATCCATCATCTGACCGGCGTGGAATGTTCCTTCTCCGCCTGTAAAACCTTGGACGATGATTCTTGAATGCTTGTTGACGAGTACGCTCATGGGAATCGGTTGTTGTTCGCGCCGCGAATTTAGTCGAATTTCGCGCCATGAACCGAGGAATTGTTGGAGCAATTGATGGAAAAACCATCTGCGCGATTTCGACGCCTGCCGGAATGGGCGGCATCGCGGTCGTTCGCGTCTCTGGACCGGAGGCCATTCGCATCGCCAACGGCCTGTTCTCTCGAGACTTGGAAGGCCTCGAAAGCCACAAGGCGGCATTTGGTAAAATCTTTCGCGGCGAGAAGGTCCTTGACGAATGCCTCGCCACGGTGTTTCGGGCACCCGGCACTTTCACAGGCGAGGACACCGTGGAAATCGCCGTTCACGGCTCCACCTTCATCCAAGCCGAGCTCGTCCGTTGGCTCATCGATGCCGGATGCCGGCACGCCGGGCCTGGCGAATTCACGGCACGGGCTTTCCTCAACGGTAAGCTCGACCTCACCCAAGCCGAAGCCGTGGGCGACCTCATCGCCGCTGATCACGCCGGGGCCCACCGCCTCGCGATGAACCAACTACGCGGGGATTTTGTGCGTGCCATCGGCGAGTTGCGTGAGGGGCTGATTGGTTTTGCGGGACTGCTGGAATTGGAATTGGACTTCGCAGAAGAAGACGTGGAATTTGCGGACCGCAGCCAATTCGATGCGCTGCTCGGAGACTTGCTCGGCAAGGTGGGTTCGCTGGCAGACACCTTCCGTACCGGAAACGCCATCCGCGAAGGCATCCCCGTCGCCATCATCGGCGCGCCCAACCGCGGCGAGTCCACTCTCTTGAATGCATTGCTAGGCGACGAGCGCGCCATCGTCAGCGCCACCGCGGGCACCACGCGCGACACAATTGAAGACACCTGCATCATCGGCGGCAAGAAGTTCCGCTTCATCGACACTGCGGGCATCCGCGAAACCACCGACGAAATCGAGAGCGAAGGCATCCGCCGGGCTCTCGACAAAGCCCAAGGCGCATCCATCGTGCTGTACTTATTTGACGCTTCGGTCGACGGTGCTGAAGCCCTAGACCAAGCGCTCGAAGCGGCCGCCATTGGGCCCGAGGCTCAGACGGCCATTATCTGGAACAAGACGGACCTCGCCGCAGCCCCCGGCAATCGCCGCGACCTAGAATTTCATATCTCAGCCGCGCAAGGATTGGGCATCGAAGAACTTAAGAACTGGCTCGCAGAATGGGGCAGCGAAAGCCATACTTCAGACGCACTCATGGTGACCAACTTCCGCCATTACGAGGCCTTGGTTGAGGCGCGAACCGCACTTGAAGCGACGCGCTCAGGATTGCAGAATGGCATCCCCGGGGACCTTGTGGCGAGTGATGTGCGCCAGGCGCTGCACCACCTCGGCAGCATCACCGGGGAGATTGACACAGAGGACATCCTGGATCACATCTTCAGTAGTTTCTGTATCGGTAAGTAACCCTTAGGCCTTATTCACCTTGATCGCGGCGAGCCCGCGGGGACCTTGCTCCACTTCGAAGGTGACGCGGTTGTTTTCATTCAGCTCGTCGCCTTCCACGTTGTTGATGTGAACGAAGATGCTTTCTCCAGAGGCGAGGTCGCGGATGAATCCGAACCCTTTGTCGTGGTTGAAGAAGGAGACAATGCCTTCGCGGATCTCGTCGCCTTCGATTTTTTCCTTCTTAGGGATGCCCAACTCAATGTCCTCGGCGTTGATCTCCTCGCGCTCCTCCGGATCGGGCGGCGTGTCTGTGATGTTGCCGTACTGGTCAACGTACGCAATCATGCTGTCGTCGTCAAGGCTATTTTTGTTTTCAGCCCGCGCCAATTTTTTGGCTTCTTTCTCTTTGCGCTTCTTCTCGCGCTTCAATTCTCGTTCTCGCTTACCGAATGATTGCTGTGACCTTCCCAGGATTTCTAAGTTTTTACGTTAAAATTAACTGCAAGATACTGCAACAACAGGGAACGCGCGGAAGACCAAAACCCGACCTTTCACAATGCCATTGTGCAGAGAACGGGCGGTCCCACCGTCAAAAGGCGTGGCTTCCGCCCTACCTTCGCGGCTCATTTGCAGGCCTTTAGGTGTCAATACTTCGCCACGCGCCTGCTCCGCTATCCCCCAACGTTTGGAACAATTTCAACGCCTCGGACTTTCGCAGAACATCCTCCAAGCCATCGAGCAACTCGGATTCGAGACGCCCACCGACATCCAGGCGCAAGCCATACCGCACCTGCTGAGCGGTGAACGCGACTTCATCGGCCTGGCGCAAACCGGAACGGGCAAGACCGCAGCATTTGGCCTGCCCCTTCTCGAGCGACTCGACCCGTCCCAGCCCCAGGTACAAGCGCTGGTGCTTGCACCTACGCGTGAATTGGGTCAGCAAATCGCCCAGCAGATCGAGCTGTTCGCCAAATACGACAAGTGCATCCGCACCACAGCCGTCTATGGCGGCGCCAACATTGCGACGCAGATCAGCAAACTCCGAAAGCCGTGCCAAGTGGTCATTGCCACGCCGGGCCGTTTGATCGACCTCGCCAAGCGCGGAGCCATCGCCCTCGACCAAATCGAATGTGTCGTCCTCGATGAAGCGGACGAGATGCTCAACATGGGGTTCAAGGAAGAGCTCGATACGATTTTGGCCATGACGCCGAATTCGAAGCGCACTTGGCTGTTCTCAGCGACCATGCCCAAGGAGATTCGGCGCTTGATCAAGCAGTACATGTCGGACCCATATGAAGTCCGCATCGATCACAAGACGACCGTCAACGAACAGATTGAGCACCGCTACGCAATGGTGCGTAATGCTGACAAGGCGGAGGCGCTCACCCGGTTCATGGATTTGAACGAGGACCTCTTCGGCGTAGTGTTTTGCCGCACAAGGCGCGACACGCAGGAATTGGCTGAGGGGCTGATGAAGAAGGGCTACCGCGCCGATGCCCTGCATGGCGACCTGTCCCAGCCGCAGCGCGACCGCGTGATGAAGCGGTTCAAGTTGAAGCATTTGCAGGTCCTCATCGCAACGGATGTGGCGGCGCGTGGCATCGATGTGCAGGACGTGACCCACGTCTTTCATTTCAACCTGCCCAATGACAACGCCTACTACACCCACCGCTCCGGCCGCACCGCCCGTGCGGGTAAGAAGGGCGTCTCGATCGCCTTCATCAGCCGGCGCGAAAAGGCCATCATCGGTCGGATGGAAAACGCACTGGGCATCGATTTCATGCCCATCTCGATTCCGGACGCTAAGGCAATCGCGGCGGCACGCTTGGACCGCTGGGCCCAAGTCGTGATAGAGCGCGAGGAAAACCAAGGACTCCCCATGGACTTGTGGTTTGCCATGCAAGAACGGTTTGAAGGCGTATCGAAAGACGCCTTGCTCAACCGACTCGTGAGCCTCGAGTTGTCTAAACTGCACGTGACGCGCGGCAAGGATTTGAACTGGACTGATGAGAGCGGCGGACGAAGCAGCGGCCGCTCAACGGGACGCAAGACTGGACGCAGCCCCGGACGCCCCTCGGGACGCCCGTTCGAAAAACGCCAACGTCCCGCACACGCCGAAAACGACAAGCGCAAAAAGCGAGGCAAGAAGAAATTCAGTCAACGCACTCCTTTTGCACCCGTTGACGACGGAGACCCACGCTACAGCCGTCGCTCGCGTTCGGATCGCCGGGGCGCTGCCAGCTCCAACAAGCGAGAGGAAGCGCCTTTTGCCAAATTCAAGAAGAAGAAAAAGGGCCGCAAGTAAGCCTATCGGTCTACTTCACCTCCAGCACCCATGCCTTCCAACCGGGCACGTTGAGCGTTTCACCAGAATTCAGTGCCTCCCCGGTGAGCGCATCGACCAGTCCGCGGCGCCCGTGCAACACCTCATCAAATCGCGCCAACTCCAGCTTTTCCGAAGCATCCCCTTGGTTGAGGATGACCATAATGATTTGATCTGCCGACTTTCGGAAATACACATAGCTACCAGCGACCGGCACGTAATGCTTGAGCGAGCCCGTATGCACCGCTGTGGCAGTACGCCGCCAATTCAGCAGCGTTCTGAGCTCCGCTTGAAAGGCCCGCGCCTCCTCAGTGAGGCCGATGGCCTCAAACCCGTTGACGTCGTCCCCGTCCGCATCCCATCCGCCCGGAAAGTCGCTGCGGATATTGCCGTGGCTGTCGTCACCGGTGTTGGACATGAGGATCTCGGTGCCGTAGTAAAACTGCGGGATGCCACGCATCGTCGCAAAGAAATAGGCGGCCAACCGCGTCTTTCGTACGTCGTCGCCGAGCTGAGTATGCACCCGGCTCATGTCGTGGTTGTCCGGGAAGATGACGTGGTCCTCCGGATGCGCATACAGGAAATCGTTGCCGAGCATCTCATACAAGCGAACCCAGTTGGAGTGCCACGACTCCTCTTCCGTCAAGCATTGCATGAAGGCATGGTGCAGGGGGAAATCGAGCAGACCGGGCAGGCACGACGTGTAGCCGTCCGGGTTCACCTTATCGCGCTGCCAATACGCCAGCAACGCCGGGTTCAAACTCCACTCCTCTCCACAGATATTGAAATCAGGATACGCGTTCATCACCGCGCAGCTCCAATCGCTCATGAACGCTGCATCCGAATACGGGTAGGTATCCATCCGAATGCCACTCAATCCCAAGTATTCAATCCACCACAACGTGTTTTGAATGAGGTAATCCGCGAGAAGCGGTTGCCGTTGGTTCAAATCGGGCATTTCCTCCACAAACCACCCGTCGGAAAATCCAGCCACATCCGATTCCGCGGCGTAGGGGTCGCGTAGCGTCGTCCGGCGATGGGTCGTCTGTGCATGGACACCGCCGTTGTTGATCCAATCCGCTGTGGGCAACTCCTCCATCCACCAATGCTCCGATCCGCAATGGTTCATAATCATATCCATGATGACCTTCATGCCTTTGGCGCGTGCTGCTTCCACGAGCTCTTTATATTCTTCATTGCTTCCAAACCGGCGGTCCACCTGGTAATAATCCGTGGTGGCGTAGCCGTGGTAAGACCATCGAGGTTGGTCGTTTTCCAAAATGGGATTGAGCCAAATGGCAGTAAATCCCAAGTTATTCAAGTAGTCAAGGTGTTCCCGGATGCCGGCGACATCCCCACCGTGGCGGCCGTGGTCGTCGGCGCGGGTGAGCCCCTCCTTCATGCCCGCGACCTCATCGTTCGCAGGGTTGCCATTAGCGAAGCGGTCCGGCGTGATCAAGTAAATAGCATCCGCGGCTGTGTAACCTTGGATGGGGCGTTCTTCACGCGGTTTCAATTCAAACGCCGTCCGCCCCACGGTTCTGCCTTTGCGGTTGGTGGCATCTCGCCATTGGATGGCAAGGGTGCCGGGCTGGGTGTCTGGACTGATGTGCAAGTAGATGAATGCGTAATTCGGTCCGTCGCCGTACATTACGCGAGCGATGCTAACCCCCGGGTAATTCACCACTGGCGCCAACTGCGCCACGCGGTCCCCGTGCACGATAATCTGCACTGTGTCCACCGGCATGTCCACCCACCAAAACGGCGGATCCAAGTGTTGAATGAAGGATTGAGCCGCGAGGTGGAGCGGAGCGGTCGCAGTGAGCAACAGGAGCGCAATGAATTTGGGCAAGCGTTTCAGCATGCCCGCAAAGAAAAAGCGGAATTCACAATTACAGCCAGCGTAAGAGCCGGTCCACCAGTTTAGTTTTCCATGGGGTGTAGGGCGGCATGAGCAAGGCTCCGGCGCCATCAAAACGCTGTTCGTATACCCCACGGAGATGGGTAAACTCGGTGAATCCGTATTCGCCATGACCGGATCCGATGCCGCTGTTGCCCAAACCGCCAAACGGCAGGTGGTTACTCGAAACGTGGATGACGCAGTTGTTGATGGAGGCCCCACCAGATTGGATTTGGGACAAGACCGATTCGACGAACCGCTTGCGCTTGCTGAACACATAAAGGGCGAGCGGAGTAGGGCGGTCGTTGACGAACCGAACGGCTTCGTCAATCGAAGTGTAGGTCATGATGGGCAAGACTGGGCCGAAAATTTCTTCCTCCAAAATCTTCGCATTTAGATCGATGTCCGTGAGAACCGTGGGCGACACATAGCAACCTTTTGCATCCACCTCACCGCCCATCACGCACTTGGCGCCACGGGCAATGGCATCGTCTAACAACTTCGAGATGCGCTCTGCATGGTGCGTTGCAACAATGCGTTGGTAATCCTTGTTGGCCGAAGCCTCCCCCGGGTACATCTCAACCATCGCCTCTTTGACGGCAGCGACGAAGTTCGCCTCGCGGCTCGCAGGCACCAGGACATAATCGGGTGCGACACAGATTTGACCGGCGTTGGAGAGCTTGGCCCATGCCACCTTTTTCGCCGCGTCCTTCATGGACTTAAGGTCATCGATGATGACTGGGGACTTCCCGCCCAATTCCAATGTGACACTGCACGGGTGCTGGGACGCCGCCTTCATGACGATTTTGCCCACCGCAGGTGAGCCGGTGAAGTAAATATGGTTGAACGGCAGGTTGAGTAAATGCGTGGCAGTTTCCACCCCGCCTTGCACCACCGCGACCTCGTCAGGGTTGAACGCCGCTGAAACGATTTCCGCGACCAGTTGCGCCGTCTCACCGGTAAGCTCAGAGGGCTTTACTACAGCCGTACACCCCGCAGCGATTGCTGCGATCAACGGCCGAAAGACCAGTTGCATAGGGTAGTTCCACGGAGAAATGATTAATGCCACGCCTTTGGCCTCGGGGCGTACCCAAGAGGCACTGCCGATTTGAGCCAATCCACCCGGCACGCGCTTGGGCCGCATCCACTTGCGCAGGCCGCGCTTCACTGCTTTGATTTCGCTCTTGACGACAAAAATCTCGGTCAAATCCACCTCCTCCGGCGGCTTGCGGAATTCATTCCACATGGCCGTTTTGAGGTCATCGCGGCGTCTCCACACTTCGTTGTACAGCGCATCCAAGCGGGCGATGCGTTCCTTGGCCTTGAGGGCACGCTGCTGCGGAACACGCGACTTGAGCGCTGCGAAGGTTTTCTCGATCACCTCTACCTCAGGAGCAATGGGCAAAACGGAATGCGTCATGAACAATGGATTTGTAGCAAACTAACAACGACTATCCACAAATTCCTCATGGTTCTGCGGAAATTCGTCCCATGCACCGGTTTTGGGATAAACGATATCAGAAAGAAGGGGTGTACGGCAAAGCGCCCAGCCCGTTTTGGGTGCGGGAGCTCGAACGCGTGGCTCCCTCTCCTGCCGGTAACCGACTATTGTTGCCATGCGAGGGGGAAGGAAGAAATGCTGTTTGGGCGGCGAGAAACGGGTGGACCGTCGATGCGTTTGATGGCAGCAGCGTGGCCATGAAGACCTGCAAACGCTGGGCCGCTGAAGCCGGTGTCGAGGTGCGCACCCACCACGCGGATGCGTTTGAATTTGAAGGCGACGTGGATGGGTACGACGTTGTAGGGTTGTTCTACGCCCACATGCCCCCTCACCTCCGATTGCCATTTCACGAGCTAGCGATCGGCTGGCTGCGCCCCGGCGGCCGCGTCATCCTCGAGGGATTTGAACCGCGCCAATTGGGCCTGCCCTCCGGTGGTCCCAAGGCTGAAGCCATGCTATTCACAACGGCGATGCTGTCCGAAGATTTTACCGAGCTGGAGATCCTCAAAAATGAAACAACCTCGGTGGTCTTGGACGAAGGGCCCTACCACCAGGGTCCAGCTCACATCATTCAATTCATAGCTGAAAAATCTGCCTGATGCGCTATCCCCTTGTTCTCCTGCTTCCGGTTGGCATCGTTGCCGTTTCATTGGGTTGGATCGACTCCACTCCGTCTGAGTCCCCGGCGCCCGAAGCCTACACCCAGTGGTGCAGCAGTTGCCATGGCGCGGAAGGCCAGAATTTCGTTGACCGCGACTGGAAGTTGGGCAGCACGGCCGATGCGGTTCGTCGCGTCATTGAAGAAGGCAACGAGCTGCTAGGGATGCCCGCCTATGGGTCTACCCTCTCAGCGAGCGAAATCGATTCTATCGCAGTATTCGTCCTCGAACAAGCCGCATCAAAGCGCGGATTTAAACCCGCCTCGCCTGCGTTAATAGAGAGCAGCGATTTAACCCTCTGTGTCAACACGATTGTCAACGGCCTCGAAACACCGTGGGGTATGGATTTTGTCAACGATACCACCTTGCTCATCACCGAGCGGGAAGGGCGGCTCTGGAAACTGGAGGCGGGGCGGCTCGATGCCATCGAAGGCCTCCCGAATGACATCCACGTTAAGGGCCAGGGCGGTTTGTTGGACGTCATGCACTGGCGGGACAACGACGCGGGAAAAGAATGGGTATTCTTGACCTACAGCAAGGACCGACCGGGTGATTCCGGCCAATCGGCGACGGCGCTGATCCGTGCACCGTGGTCGGCCGAAACGGAACGCATCGAGGCGTGGGAAGAATTGTTTGTGGCCACGCCGTACGAAAAGACCCACCTCCACTACGGCAGCCGAGTCGAGATAGGCGGGGACGGCAAATTGTACCTGACATGCGGCGAACGCGGCCGCAGGGACGTGCATCCGCAGACCTTGACGACCTCTCCGGGAAAAGTGCACCGGTTCAATCCCGACGGCAGCATTCCCGAAGACAACCCGTTCGTGAATCAACCCAACGCTGTGCCGTCCATCTGGTCG
>CALGDB010000156.1 GCA_937884175.1 uncultured Flavobacteriales bacterium | reverse complement strand
TGACGGCTACGTATTCGTTAACAACGGTCAGGCACTCACCATTGAGGCCGGAACCGTCGTGAAAGGCATGGCCGGTCAAGGCGCCGACGCTGCAGCATTGATTGTCGCACGAGGCGGCCAACTCTACGCAGAAGGAACGGCCGACTGTGGCATCACGTTCACATTCGAAGCAGACAACCTCGACGGTGCTACACCGTACGACACCCGAGGCCAGTGGGGCGGCCTCATCGTTCTCGGTGACGCTCCTACCAACCTCCCAACAGGTGAAGGACAGATCGAAGGGGTCCCAGCAGATAACGATCGCGCTAAGTACGGTGGATCAAACGCGGCTGATAACTCTGGTGTCATTACCTACGTGAGCATCCGCCACGGTGGAACGCAGCTCGGAGCTGCAAACGAAATCAACGGTTTGACATTGGGCGGTGTCGGTAACGGAACCACCATTCACCACGTGGAAGTCATTTCCAATGACGATGACGGAATCGAGTTCTTCGGCGGTACCGTTGAAGTGAACAACGCCGCCGTTGCTTTCTGCGGTGACGATGCCTTTGACTACGACCAAGGCTTCTCTGGCGGTGGCACCAAGTGGTTGGTCATCCAAGACCAAGGTGTTGGTGACCGCGGCGGTGAATTTGATGGCGATGACAGCCCAGACGTAACAGCGGACGGCATGCCATTTGCCATCCCAACCATCAGCCAAGCGACCTTCATTGGTAACGGAATCGCCAGCGGCAAAATCGGTATGTTGTTGCGTGCTGGTGCAGGTGGACATTTCTCCAACTGCATCGTAGCCAACTTTGATGAAGGCATCGAAGTCGAAGACAAGCAGGATCCATCTGACGCATACGATAAGTTGCTCGCAGGCGACCTCAGCTTCGCAAACTTTGAATTCGATGGCGTTGATGACCTCATTGACTACGATGGCATCCAGGATCCCAACGGCGACGCCGACTTGGACGCGTATGCCGTGACCAACAACCTCGTTGCTTCCAACACAGGAATCGACTACGACTGGGCAGCAAATGCCAGTGGAACGGCCTTCTCAAACCCATTCAACCCTGCTCCAACATCAGGCACCAACAACGGTGCATTCGTAGGCGGTGAGAACTGGTTGGAAGGCTCTTGGAGCTACCTCGACGTATCAGGCGCTGCTGACGTAACCTACCCATCCAACGGCGGTGGAGGTGGAAACTCCGCATGCGACTGTCCTCCACTCGCAGACCGAGCTGAAGTCATTATTTCAGACGCTGGCTTCGGAACAGGTTCAACCACGTGGACGTGCGACAATATCTACTTGCTTGACGGCTACGTATTCGTTAACAACGGTCAGGCACTCACCATTGAGGCCGGAACCGTCGTGAAAGGCATGGCCGGTCAAGGCGCCGACGCTGCAGCATTAATCGTCGCACGAGGCGGCCAACTCTACGCAGAGGGTATGGCAGATTGCCCAATTACATTCACCTATGAAGGCGATCCATTGGATGGCTCAGTAGCATACAACACGCGCGGCCAGTGGGGCGGTGTTATTGTTTGCGGCGACGCTCCTACCAACCTCCCAACAGGCGAAGGACAAGTGGAAGGGATTCCAGCAGATAACGATCGCGCCAAGTACGGTGGATCAAACGCTGCCGATAACTCTGGTGTCATTACTTACGTGAGCATCCGCCACGGTGGAACGCAGCTCGGCGCAGCCAACGAAATCAACGGGTTGACGCTCGCTGGCGTCGGAAGCGGCACAACTGTAGATCACGTAGAAGTTTTGGCGAATGACGACGATGGCATCGAGTTCTTTGGTGGAACCGTTGAAGTCAACTACGCAGCTGTAGCCTTTGTAGGCGACGACAGTTTCGACTGGGACCAAGGATACTCCGGAGGCGGACACCACTGGTTCTCGATCAACGATGCTGACGCGGGCGACCGCGGCGGAGAGCTCGACGGCGATGATAGCCCAGATGTTACAGCAGACGGTATGCCGTTCACGCTCCCTACGGTTACCAACTGGACCATGATTGGACGTGGAGCAGCAGCCGGCAAGCAAGGCATGCTCTTCCGGGCCGGTTCTGGTGGTCACGTCAGCGACGCGCTGATTGTGGATTTCCAGGAAGGCATCGAAATCGAAGACAAGCAGGATCCATCAGACGCCTACGACAAGTGGCAAGCTGGAGATTTGACCCTCTCAAACATCCATGTTCAGGGTGCCACGGAGTTGATTGACTATGACGGCATTCAAGATGCAGACGGAGACGCCAACTTGGATGCATATGCCGCAAGCAGCAACATCCAATTGGCTGATGTGGGCATCGACTCAGACTGGTCAGCAAATGCGAGCGGAACATCGTTCCCGAACCCATTCGACCCCGTACCTACCGCAGACGTGAGTTCAGACGGCCCATTCGGCTACATGGGGGCATTCGATCCGAACGGTGAAAACTGGTTGGCCAATTGGTCGTACTTGGATATCTCAGGTGCTGCCGACGTCGACTTGACAGACGAGGGTGCCAACCAAGACGAAACCTGCGACTGCCCCTCTTTGGACATGCGCAACGAAGTCATCATCACCGACGATGGCAGCGGAACGGGAACCACTACGTGGACCTGTAACAACACGTACCTGCTCGATGGCTACGTATTTGTCAACGACGGTCAGGTCCTGACCATCGAGCCCGGAACGGTCATCAAGGGTATGGCCGGACAAGGTGCCGATGCTGCAGCACTGATTGTAGCGCGCGGCGGACAACTCTTCGCTGACGGTACAGCGGCCTGCCCCATCACGTTCACCTTCGAAGCTGACCCACTGGACGGTTCCGTTTCTTACGACACGCGCGGCCAGTGGGGCGGTGTAATTGTACTCGGTGACGCAACGACTAACCTCCCAACTGGTGAAGGACAAATCGAAGGCGTTCCTGCAGACAACGACCGCGCCAAATACGGCGGTAACAATGATGAGGACAACTCCGGTGTCCTGCGCTATGTGAGCATCCGCCACGGTGGAACCCAACTCGGCGCAGCCAACGAAATCAATGGATTGACCTTGGGCGGTGTCGGAAGCGGCACCATCATCGAACACGTTGAGGTAGTATCAAACGATGACGACGGCATTGAGTTCTTCGGTGGCTCGGTCAACGTTCGTTACGCCTCGGTCATGTTCTGCGGTGATGACAGCTTCGACTGGGACCAAGGTTACCACGGAAAAGGCCAGTTCTGGTTTACCATCCAGGGCCAAGACGCGGGTGACCGCGGCGGCGAACTCGATGGAGACGACAGCCCGGATGTAACAGCCGACGGCATGCCGTTCGCGTTGCCAACCGTTGCCAACTGGACCGTCATCGGTCGCGGCAGCAACGTGGGCAACCAAGGCCTCCTCTTCCGCGCTGGTACAGGTGGACACGTTTCCAACGCCATCATTGCCAACATCACAGAAGGCATCGAAATCGAGGACAAGCAGGATCCGTCCGATGCCTACGATAAGTGGGTTGCTGGCGACCTCACCTTGGGCAACATCGCCTTTGATGGTGTGAACGAAGTCATCGACTACGATGGAATTCAGGTCGCTGACGGCGATGACCAATTGGACGCCTACGCCGTCACGGCCAACTTGACCGCGATGACAACAGGCATTGACTACAACTGGTCAACCAATGGCGCCGGAACTGCCTTCTCGAATCCGTTCAATCCGGTTCCAGACGCTTCTGTTTTGCTTGATGCCAGTGCACAGCCTGCTGATCCCTGGTTCGAGACTGCCCACTTTATGGGGGCATTCGACCCCAACGGCGAAAACTGGCTCGAAGGCTGGACCTATGCTGACGATTCAGGAGCCATTGAGGAAGAAGTGGCCACGTGCGATTGCCCGCCACTGGGCGACCGAAACGAGGTCATCATCTCCGATGCAGCTGGAAACGGAACCGGAACGACCACATGGACGTGTGACAATACGTACCTGTTGGACGGCTACGTATTCGTCAACGATGGGCAAGCATTGACCATTGAGCCCGGCACCGTCATCAAAGGGATGGCAGGCCAAGGAGCCGACGCCGCAGCGTTGATTGTAGCGCGTGGTGGCCAGATCTACGCCGAGGGAACTGAAAACTGCCCGATCACGTTCACCTTCGAAGCCGACCCACTTGATGGATCCGTTTCCTACGATACGCGCGGCCAATGGGGCGGTGTCATCATCTTGGGTGATGCTTTGACCAACCTCCCCACAGGAGAAGGCCAAATCGAAGGCGTTCCTGCGGACAACGACCGCGCCAAGTACGGCGGCACCAACGACGAGGACAACTCGGGTGTCCTTCGCTACGTGAGCATCCGTCACGGTGGAACGCAGCTCGGCGCTGCTAATGAAATCAACGGTTTGACCTTGGGTGGTGTCGGTAGCGGCACAACCATCGAATACGTTGAGGTCATTGCCAATGAAGACGATGGCATCGAGTTCTTCGGAGGCTCTGTCGATGTGAAGCACGCTGCTGTAGCCTTCGTCGGCGACGACAGCTTCGATTGGGACCAAGGCTACCACGGTAAGGGCCAGTACTGGTTCGCTTTGAACGACCACACGGTGGGCGACCGCGGCGGTGAACTTGACGGCGACGATAGCCCGAATGTCACTTCAGACGGACAGCCTTTCGCTACGCCAGAGGTCTACAACGTCACAATGATCGGTCGCGGAATCGCAGCGGGTAAGCAGGGCCTCCTCTTCCGCGCTGGTTCAGGTGGCCACGTGAACAACATGATTTTGGCCAACTTCCAAGAAGGCATCGAAATCGAGGACAAGCAAGACCCATCCGATGCGTTTGACAAGCTCGGTGCTGGTTTGCTCAGCTTGAAGAACATCTGCATGGTCGCAGTAGAAGAAGTCATCGACTACGATGGCAACCAAGTGGATGACGGTGATGAGCAACTGGATGATTATGCTGCTGCCAACAACATCGCGTTGGGCGATCCTGGAATTGATTTCGACTACGCGTTCGATGGAGCAGGTGTTACCGTAATCAACACACTTGACCTCACGCCCGCGAATGACGTTTCGGTGGATGCTTCGGATTTGGCCACTGACGCGTGGTTCGATGCGGCAGCTTACAAAGGTGCCTTCGGACCGTCTGAGAACTGGTTGGACCAGCCTTGGAGCTACCTCGGTCAAGTCGGTATTTTCGCCGAGGGTGAGGTATCTGTTTTGGGTTGCATGGACGCCGATGCGAACAACTACAATCCAGAGGCAACCGCCGATGACGGCTCTTGCGAATACCTCGGTTGTACCGATGCTGACGCGGACAATTATGACGACACCGCCAACGTTGACGACGGATCGTGCCTCTTCACCGGGTGCTACAACCCCGACGCTGAGAACTACGATGCTGGCGCCAACACCGGTGACCAAGACGCGCTTTGTCAATTCAATGGCTGCACGGATCCAACGGCCAACAACTACGAGGAAGGTGCCAACACCGACGACGGTTCTTGCCAGTTCAACGTGACCTTCCGTGTGGACATGTGGCACGAAGGCGGAACGGGATTCATTGCCGGAGATTTCTCCGCTGATGCCGTAGTCGAAATGGTCTACGCAAACTATTCGGTCTACAAGTTGACCATTTCCGCTTCTTCCGGCACGATCACATACGGTTTCTACAACGAGGCCGGTGACTTCGATGGTGTTGAACGCAGTGTAAATGTTACAGGTGCCCTTTCACTCCCTGCAGTCTGCTTCGGCTTAGAGACGGCTTGTGATGGTTGTACAGATCCTGAATTCGCAGACTACAACCCACATGCCGGCGCAGATACCGGTTGTGAAATTGACCCGATTCTCGGTTGCACCTACGCCGATGCGGAAAACTATGACGCAACTGCAACGGTGGAAGATGGGACTTGCGAATTCGTTACAGGCAGTGATTGCCCATCGGACATCAATGGCGATGGCCAGGTTGGTACCCCAGACTTGCTGCTATTCCTCTCTGCCTTTGGTCAGAATTGCGAATAAGGTTAGAATCATTTCAGAGGAAAGGCCGGGATTGCTCCCGGCCTTTTTTCATGCTCCAACATCACATTCAATTATTCTTGAATTAGCACTGGCTTAATGCGCGAAAAAACGTGAATCAAGATTTTAGCGCACAAACCAAGGAGCATGCGATTCACACTCACAGCCTTCCTCCTTTTGTCTGTCTGCACCATGAACGCGCAGGGCACCATCCGGGGAAAATTAACGGACGGACAAAATGGAGATGTCCTCATCGGCGCTAATGTGATCATTCAAGACCCGTACAAAGGTGTCATGTGCGACCTCGACGGCAATTACTCGATTGAGAACCTCCCGTTTGGAACCTACGAGGTGACGGGCAGCTTCATCGGTTACACCGCGCAAACCGTGCAAGTGACGGTGGCGAATGAGGACGTCATCATTCAAAACTTTACGCTTTTCCCAGCCACGTATGTCATTGAAGAGGCTGCCGAGGTGGTTGCCAAGGTAGATCGGTCCCGCGATGTCTACATGGAGAACATCAAGAAGAAGAACGCAGCAAGCCTCGACTACATCTCGAGTCAACAAATCAGGCGAACCGGTGATTCGGATGCTGCGGCAGCCATGCAGCGGGTTCCTGGGGTCTCTACGGTGGGGAACTTTGTATTTGTCCGTGGACTTTCCGATCGCTACATCAAGACCACTTTGAACGGAGCGGAAGTGCCATCCATCAACCCGAGGCGAAACACCATTGAAATGGACATCTTCCCGACCAATCTGGTCGACAATTTGGTGGTGGTCAAGTCGCAGACAGCCAACCTACCTGGGGATTGGGCTGGAGCGTACCTCAACGTTATCACGAAGGATTTTCCGGAAACGTTCAACTTTCGATATAGCTCCGCATGGGGCTTCAATGACCAAACGACCTTTCGCGACATCATCAGCAGCCAACACTCGGGGACAGATTGGTTGGGCATGGACGATGGATTTCGGGCGATGCCGGACATTTTGCAAGGGCTTACCCGTGACGATTGGCCCAACTTAAACATGCCCTGCTTTTACGAAGGCTTGGTGTACATGGGCTACGGTGATCAACTATCTGAGATGGGCATCGATGATTGCAGTGACATCGGTGCAGGTAACCCGATTGGCGGTGTAGTCAACGAGTTGGGCATCACAGTGGACAGCCTCGAAACCTACGGCATGGTGCCGCTCAGCGCTGAAAGCAACGCCATGTTGACCGAAATCGGGCAGTCGTTTACCAAAACCTGGGACAACACACGCAGAACCGCCCCCATGGACATGAGTCACAGCCTTTCCTTCGGTAACCAGATCAAGCTGTTCGGGCGTCCACTGGGCTACATTTTTGGATTCCAATACAAGCGAAACGCTCGCTACTACAGCGGTGGAGAGTATGCCCGTTACCAGTCCGGCAACCCGGAGACCACCAACGAGATGCAGATGCTGAAGCGGTTCAGCGATGAAAAAGGCACGGAAACAGTGGCTTGGAATGCACTGCTGAACCTCAGCTACAAGCTCAACGAGTTCAACAAGTTGTCCTTCATGGCCATGCCGAACATCAACGGACAAAATTCCTCCCGGTACATGCTCGGGGTGAACCCCATAGATACAGATGAGATGCAGGAGCAGCGCACCCAGCGCTACGAAGAGCGACGACTGAACATTTTCCAGGGCCGAGGTGAGCACTTCCTCCCCGCCAGTGAAGCCAAGCTCGAATGGATCGTGAGTTACAGCTCGGGCCAAATGGAAACGCCGGATTTGAAAGTTTTCTATAACAATTACAGTGAGCGCATTACAGCAATCGATTCCCTCGCGGAATTCACATCCGCTAGCGGAGATGATTTGACGGCAGAGGCCCTCGAGTTGATTGGGGAACTGATCGACGATGGCGCCATTCCTGAGAATTGGGCCTCTGATACGGAAGGCACATTGGAGGTGCTGCAATCGGAGGGGCTCGACATCGTCGATTTGTTCGTACCCGTTGATGTTGACACTGTATACTCCATCAACCAAAGCTTCTATCCCTCCCCCACGCGCTACTTCCGAAAGCTCAACGAAACGAAACTCGACGGCAAGGTGCACTATACGCAGCCACTGGGCGGTAAAGAAAGTGATCTCGGCAAGTTTTCAGCCGGTGCTTCGTGGGTCAAAACCACACGGGCTCATGAAGAAGCGGTGTTCGGCATGGCCGAACAAGGTGCCTTTTTCGACGGTGACCTTGATGCGTTTTTTGCTGATGAAAATATGGAAATCGTTCGCGGCGAAAACTACGTTGAAACGCTGCTGCTGACCGATTTGATCAACACAGACGAAGGGCGCATGGACGTACTGGGAGCCTACGCCATGACCGACTGGAACATCAGCGATCGCATCAAATTGAACACCGGTGTGCGGGTGGAAAAAACCGACATGAGCATCCGCTCTTTGAAACTCGACATTTCGGAAGACCTGACGCCACAAGAAATGCTCCGATTGGAAGGCGGGCTCGACGAAACCGATTGGATGCCTTCGGCCAACCTCGTCTGGCAATTGGGGGAAATCGACCCCATCAAGTCCACGAACCTGCGGGCGTCTTACAGCCGCAGCATCGCCCGACCCGTTTTCCGAGAGAAATCACCCTTCCGCGGATTCGACTTCGAAACGCTCGAGGTCTTGAAGGGAAATCCCCTGCTCGACGGGACGAAAATCGACAATTTCGACCTGCGCATTGAGCGGTACCCCAATCTGGGTGAGGTGTTCAGCGCCAGCCTTTTTTACAAGCGGTTCACGGACCCCATCG
>CALGDB010000155.1 GCA_937884175.1 uncultured Flavobacteriales bacterium | reverse complement strand
TGGCAACGGGGGCGCCGCGGCGGCCGTTCGGTTTGGGTTGCAATCCCTGGGCATCGACGTCGTCCACGTCACGCGCTCGCCGATTGAATGGGAAGCGATGCGGTACGACACCTTGAATGCCGCCTACCTCAGGCACTGCAAACTGGTTGTGCAGTGCACCCCGGTGGGCACCTATCCCGATACCGAAGCGTGCATCGATTTGCCTTGGGACGGTTTGACGCCTGAGCACCTCGCCGTGGACCTCGTGTACAACCCGGCGCAGACTGCGTTCCTGAAGCGCGCTGAAGCGGCGGGAGCCAAAACAATGAACGGCAAAGCCATGTTGATTGCGCAAGCGGAAGCGGCGTGGGAATGGTGGAATGCAACCACTTGATTCCGGCCTCGCCCGCGTATTTTTACCGCTGCATGCACGCCGACGAATCCCACCTTCCACCCACTGAACAATCCGGGCCACACCAAGGACTGGAATCCAAGTCCATTCCGGAGTTGGTCGCGGCCATGCACGGGCAAACGCAAGCGGCGTTTGATGCGGTCGGTGCAGCGCTTCTACAGGTGGAGCAATTCATAGAAGCCTTGGTGCCTCGAATGAAAGCAGGCGGAAGGCTTTTCTACATCGGTGCCGGAACGAGCGGCCGATTGGGCGTGCTCGATGCCAGCGAATGTCCGCCAACGTTTGGGGTGGATGCCACCAAGGTGCAAGGGTGGATTGCCGGAGGCGATGGCGCCCTGCGGGTAGCAGTCGAAGGCGCTGAAGACGACCCCGACGGCGCGTGGCTCGACTTGGCTTCCGCACAGCCGACCCCACAGGACACGCTGGTTGGCATCGCCGCTTCGGGACGGACGCCATACGTAGTGGGCGGCTTGAAGGCGGCCCGGGGTGCGGGACTGCTGACGGCTTGCGTCACATGCAATCCCGATTCGGCCGTAGTCCAAGCAGCGGAGCATCCGATGGTTGCGGTGACCGGTCCGGAATTTGTCACGGGCAGCACCCGGCTCAATGCGGGAA
Source organism: uncultured Flavobacteriales bacterium (assembly GCA_937884175.1). GTDB lineage: Bacteria > Bacteroidota > Bacteroidia > Flavobacteriales_D > Sanyastnellaceae > UA16. The sequence goes on along the minus strand of CALGDB010000155.1, from coordinate 2,636 downwards.
CGGCCACCAAGTTGATCCTCAATTTGATCAGCACCACGGCCATGATCCAACTCGGTCACGTGGTGGGTTCAAAAATGGTGGACATGAAGCCTTCCAATGCCAAACTCCAAGAACGCGGCGTGCGCATGATCCAAGAAGCCACAGGCGTTTCGGCGGAGGAGGCAGCAGCATCCCTCGAGGAGACCAACGACGTGCGCGCGTCAATTGCGCAGTTGAACGAACGAGGATAGGCCATGCACACCCTGGAACCGTATTACGCGTGGCGCAACCACTACGTAGCGAGCAACGACCCGCGGAGTCCTTTTTTTGACCGGACCTACAGCGAGTTTGAGTACTCGACCAAAGTCTACAATTACTTCATCCATCCGCAGTGGGACTCCATCCACTCGCCCACCTTGTTTTGCAAAATCTTATTCGTCGATTACGAAGAACGCTTTGCCATCATTGAGTTCATTGGCGAATGGAACGATTGCCTGTACAACGACATCATGCAGCTCAAACGCGAGGTGATTGACGTGCTGGTAGCCGAGGGCATTCACCGCTACATCCTCATCGGAGAGAACGTGCTCAACTTCCACTTCAGCGACGATTGTTACTACGAAGAATGGTTTGATGAAGTCACCGAGGACGACGGATGGATTGCCCTTCTAAATTTCCGAGAGCACGTCATTGACGACATGAAGGCCATCGACCTGGACAGCTACTTCGTGCTGGGAGGCGAATTGAGCGAACTCGGGTGGCGCACGTTTTCGCCGGCGAACCTCTATCAGCGTATCGACGATTGCGTCAATCAGCGCTTGAGCTTGATTGGATAGCCGCCTGCCACTCCGACAAATTCGCCACCACATACCGGTCAATGGGAAAACGCATGGCATCCGGTGTCAACTCGGCGAGGGCTTCCCAATTCATCTCGAGCAGCGGTTCGGAAGCGGCGACAGCAGCGGGCTTCTCATCCCACCATGCGATGCCTTCATGATCCGCTTGCATCCAATGGTAAACCGCGAGGATCTGCTCATCCGCTCGGAAGGCGCTGCGGACGAAAAAGTCATTGGTGTAGGCATGGCCCAACCCCGTCAGGCCCTCTGTTGAACCCAGTTCTTCGGCACACTCCCGCCACAGCGTATCCACAATCGCCTCGCCCGGCTCCACGCCGCCACCCGGAAATTTGCACCCGACCGATCCATCGGGAAACCGTTCGCGCGCCACGAGGATGTGGGTGCGCGCCGGGTTCAAGATCAGCGCGTAGCACCGCACGTTCCATCGGGTAACCGGCACGTTGTACGCCACGAGCATTTCGCGTTTGCCCGGAGGTCCCGGGTGCCGTTCCACCTTCCAACCGGCGCGCTCCATGTTGCGGCGCACCTGGCCCTTGGCGCAGTAGGTGGCCAGCACCGCGCTCGGGTTCATGCCTAGCAACAAGCGCTCAAAAATTTCAACCTCCCACAACTCGGGCTGTTGCGTGGGTGCAAATGCGTCAAAGAAGCACACGTCAAACGCACCTGTCCCGTTCCACGCTTGCAGGGTGCAATGCAGGATTTGCGCCGAAAACCCATCAGCCTTGAGCCCGTCCGCACCTCCTGCCGGTTCATGGAGCGCACGCAGGCGCCATGCAAGGTCATCCGAAAGCCCGGATGCAGCCCAAGCGTCAACCTCATGCGGGTCGAGTGGATGCGGTTCGATGCCGACGTAGTCAAGTGCGACCGCTCGACGTTCCGCCCATTGCCAAGCGAGCGCTGCATTGAGTCCCGTGCCGAACCCCACCTCGAGAACGCGCACACGCCCAGATGTCCCCTCGTTTTCCGACCACCACCGTTCCAATCCGCGGTCGATGAAGACGTGCTCGGACTCGGTGAGCGCGCCGTGAATGCTGTGGTACGCGACGCCCCACTCGACCACTTCCAAGGTAGGCGATCCGTCTTTTGTCGTCGCCAAGCGGCGGTTCCATGTGCGGCGCGGTGGTTTCACAACGTCTTTTTTCAAAATTGCTCGATGGCGCCCAATCCAAACAACGCAAAATCAAGGCGAACCGGATCGTCCGGATCCACTTCGCGCAAGGCAGCCGTGAGCAATTCAACCGCCTTCCAGTCGTTTTGTTTTCGGTCGAGCAGCCCGAGTTTCCGGCCCACATTGCCCGTGTGCACATCCAAGGGCACCATCAATTGGCTTGGTGCGATTTGGTTCCAGATGCCGAAATCGACGCCCCGCCGACTGGGCCGCACCATCCACCGCAGAAACATGTTCAACCGCTTGGCGGCGGAACCGCGGGCTGGCGTAGCGACGTGCTTGCGGGTGCGGTCTGCTGCGTATCCGCGTTGGGCAGCGGCTTCAAAGAACCGGGCATGGAACGCGGTGAGGCACGCCTCGGCATCGTGGTTGGTTCCATCCGGCACAAAGGCGGATTCCAAGCCGCCGTAGGCGTGGGTCAAGACTTGCAGCGCATGCAGAAAAAGTTCAGCGTCGCGCGGCTGAAACGTGCGGTGAACGAATCCTTTTGCCGCGGTGCGGATGTCGTCAGCGGTGGCGTGCTTCATGAAGTCACCAGGGGCTCCATCCAACCGGTCCATGAAGGCCCCAGCACTGGCCAAAATCGTCTTGCGTTGCCCCCAAGCGAGGGTCGCCGTGATGAATCCGGCAAG
>CALGDB010000154.1 GCA_937884175.1 uncultured Flavobacteriales bacterium | reverse complement strand
TCGTCTCGGAATTTGGTCATCAAGTTGACAAACAAGTCCCGATCGGTCGCTTGGTCGTACTCCTTGAAAAAGCCGTTGGCCAAATCGGTCATCGCAGCCTGCGTCGCTGCTACTTCTTCCGCATCCTCGCTGAACAGGCCAGCGGCCATGCGGTAGAAACGGTACGAGAACAAGCTGATGTCGCAACCGATGAGTCCGGCCTCGAGGGCGTATACTTTGCCTTGGACGCTGGCGTCCGTATCCTCGTAGTAGGACTGAATTAACTCCAAAGCTTCACCGTATTCCGCTTGGCGGTCGGTGTCGGCGTTGACCCAATCGGTGAAGCGGGCTTCGAGCCTCTGCTTCTTGGATTCTACATCCAAGCGCTTCAAGCCTTTGGACTGGCCGATGTAGTACTTCCAGTAGTTCGCTGTCTGCGCGTATTTGGCCGCGTATTGGATGCGGACCGCTGGGTCAGCGTCCATATGTGACTTCATTGTTTTCAACTTGAGGTCGCGAACGTCAACCACGGATGGATTGTACAGACGCAGCGCCTGGTCGATGCCCCAGCTGCTCAAGAAGCGGTCGGTGCTGCCGGGGTAGCCCATGACCATCGTGAAGTCACCTTCGGACACGCCGTCCATGCTTATGCGGAGGTGGCGCTTGGGTTGGTAGGGGACGTTGTTTTCGCTGAAGTCAGCAGGTTCGTTGTTCTCGTCGGCGTAAATGCGGAGCATAGAGAAATCACCGGTGTGACGAGGCCACATCCAATTGTCCGTATCGCCGCCGTACTTGCCCACGCTTTCTGGCGGTGCTGCAACGAGGCGGATGTCCCGGTACGTCTTGTACTCGAACATGTAGAACTCGTTGTCGTAGTAGAAACTCTTCAGCTGGAGTTCTTTGTCGCCTTCTGGGTTCATCTCTTCCATCAAGGCCTTGCGTGCCTCACGAATGGCGGCATTGCGCTCGTCCTCGGACATCTCCATAGTGACGTTCTCCAAGATGCGCGAAGTGACGTCATCGATGCGCACCAAGAAACTGATGACAAAATCATCGATGTGCATTTCTTGGTCCAGGGCCAATGCGAAGAATCCGTCGGTCAGGTAGTCGTTCTCTGTGGAAGAAAACCCTTGGATGGCGTCGTAAGCGCAGTGGTGGTTGGTTAAGACCAAACCTTGCGACGAGATTACCTCACCGGTGCACGACCCGCCGTTTAGCCGGACGATGGCGTCCTTCAGGCTCGCGTTGTTGATGTCATAGATTTCTTCTGCAGAAAGATTCAAGCCCAAACCTTGGGCTTCCGCCATGGTGATGCGGTTCAACATGCTCACGAGCCACATTCCTTCGTCTGCGCGAAGGGTGAACTGCGAAAGCATCATTCCTGCGAGGAGCAGGGTAGCAGTAAACTTCTTCATTATTGGGGATTACTTGGTTTCAATAGGGCGCCAATTCAATGCGGACATTACCTCATCGAAAGCGGCGTACAAGGTAGTCAAATCCGGGCCGTTGTACCGGTTCGTGACCGACTTTCCGTTCCATTCGGTAATGGTAGCGGGCAGGTCGGTGACGCGTGGATTGTCATAGAGGGAGTCGAGGCTGGCGAAGTTCACTTGCTCAGCCGCAGCGCTCATGCGGTCATTCCATGCGCTGGCGTCGTTCATCTGTGCACGGTATGAACCGGAAGGCAGTTCGCTCAATGGGGATTCCCGAAGCGGCCGGTCGATGGTAAGCGTTACGGATCCTGTCGTGTTGACTTCAAAGGTGAAAGCCGGGCACGGACCGAAGCACATCGTTTTCTTGTAAAGGGCTGGCGTGAACGCCTCCACAGTAGAGGTTAAATTGGTCGTCTGACGGGCACAGCCAAAGGCGAGGGAGCAGAGCAATCCCAGCCCATAAAGGCCGAAAAGACTTCTTCGAATCACTTGCGCTTCTTCTTGTTGGCCTTGATTTCTTTGGTCTTGGCCGCCTGTTCTTTTTGCATTTGCTCAAGGCGCTCTTGGAAGCTTGATTTCTTGCGCGGCTTGGCCTTGTTTTCCTCGATGCGCTCACGGATTTTATCCTCGTCGATCAAGAATTGCTTGATGACCAGCATTTGGCCCAAGCTGACCACGTTGGCGGCGAAGTAATAGAGGCTGAGCCCAGACGCGAACTTGTTGAAGAAGAACAGCATCATGAAGGGAAACATCTGTTGGATGACCTTCATATTTGGCATGCCCGGTTGTTGCGGCTGAGCGGGTTGGTTGGCCATGGTCAATCGCATGTAGAAGAACGTGCTGACGGCCATCAGGAAAGTAAATCCGCTGACGTGGGCTCCATAGAAGGGGATGGAGAACGGTAGGTCTAAAACGCTGTCATACGCTCCCAAATCATCCGCCCACAAGAATGACTGTCCACGCATATCAATGTTAGACGGGAAGAACCGGAACATGGCGTAGAGGATCGGCATCTGCAGCAAGGCTGGCAGGCAGCCGGCGAGGGGGTTGACACCGGTTTTGCGGTACAACGCCATGGTCTCCTGTTGTCGCGCCATGGGATCGTCTTCGTGCTTGGCATTGATTTCATCAATCTCCGGCCGGAGTACGCGCATCTTCGCTGAAGACATGAAGTTCTTCCAGGTGACTGGTGATAAGGCGAGTTTGATGATCAACGTGATGATCAAAACGATGATGCCCACCGAAGCGACCCGCGTCGAGATCATATTGTACAGCGGTAGGATCACATTGCGGTTGACCCATCCGAAGATCCACCAGCCGTAGTCGATGATGCGGTCCGCTTCTCCCCAACCCAGTGATTCGAGCGCATTCTGCTCATTCGGGCCGAGGTAAAATTCAAAGGTGCTGGCGGCGACGGTGCCAACGCGCTGCACCTCAAAAGGCAAGGCAGCCGCGTAAGCCATCGTTACCGTTGAGTCTTCCTCCGGCACGACCGTCTTCAAACTCGCGCCGGGCAAGAAGTTGCCTTCGTTACGTACAATGGCTGAGAAGAAATTTTGCTTGAATGCGAGCCATTCCAGTGGTTCCTCGGTGATGAGGTCCTTGCTTTGGCCGTCGGTCAAGTAATCTCGTCCAAGGCCCACTTCTTTGTAGTAAATGCTGCTGTGTTGGCGCTCCCAGTCGATGCCTTTTTCGTTGGGCATTCCTTCCACCTCCCACATGAACACAAATTCTTCGCCCAACGACGAATTGAAGCCTTCGAACGAGAGGTTCGAGGTAACCGTGTAGCCATTGAGTTCGTGTTCCCAGCGGATGGTTTGGCCTTCAGACGAACGGCTCACCAAGGCGATGCTGTTCTCGCGCTGAGCTTCGGCTTCAAAGTGAAAATCGCTCAGGTTTAGTTCACCGGCGACTTCAGTGAATTCGAAGGCTACGGTCATGGCGCTGTTTTCCTCTTTCCACAGGCGCACCAATTCTTCTGACTGGTAGCGCTTGTAACCTGTTAATTCAGCTCCGGACAAAAGGCCACCGCGGCTGCTGAACGTTGCAGTCACGCCCTCGGAAGCGAGGGTGTAGGTCTGGTCTTCGCCAAGGGCTGCACTTGCCAACCCGCCAAACCGTCGGACGAGCGAGGCATCAAGCGCCTCCGTGCTGGTGGTGTCCGATGCCGTGGATTGCTCGCGCAGTTGGGCTTGAAATTCCGCTTCCTCCACCGCGGCAATGCTGTCGAGGCGCGCCTGTTCGATCTGCTGTTCTTGGGCTGCGATGGCTGCCAATCGATCCTCCTCAGTGGGTGTGGTGTACCAGATGTAACCGATGTACAACAGCACCATGAGGACGATGCCTATGATTTGATTTTTATCCATGGGTGGTTGCGAAGTTAAACGGATTGTGCAGTGAGCGGGGTATGAAGTGCCTCTGGGTTATCACCAATTGACCAACCCTTCGCCTTGCCAGATGCCGTTGGCTTTCATGTGGGCCTCGATCAACTCCCGTACGCAGCCCTTGCCGCCGGGTAAGTCACTGACATGGTCACAGACGGTCAACACATCGGTTGCGGCATCTTGTGGACAGCAGGAGAGTCCTACCGCTTGCAAGGCTGGGATGTCTGGCATGTCGTCGCCCATGTACGCCATCTCTTCAAGTCCGATTCCGGTGCGTGCCGCGAGGTCGCGCAAAACAGCCATCTTGTCGTGGCTGCCGAGATGCACTTCTTTGACGCCCAGGCCGCGCATGCGTTCTTCTACGCTGGGTTCTTTGCCGCCCGATACGATGGCGATGGGAAGCCCTTGTTTCATGGCCCATTGGATGGCAAATCCATCTTTGGCGTGTCCTTGGCGAAGCATCTTGCCATCGGAATCAATGAGGATGGTACCGTCGGTAAACACTCCGTCATAATCAAAGGCGAGGAGGCGTATGGCTTTGAGCTTGGCGGGGGTAAGGGCGGTCATGAATCGGTGTTGTCGTGAAGGTA
>CALGDB010000153.1 GCA_937884175.1 uncultured Flavobacteriales bacterium | reverse complement strand
TGCAATGTTTTGCGAATGGCTTTCGCTTGTTTGCCGGTGGCGGCATCGTTGCGGGCTCCGACCCGGCGAAGGAGTGGAAAGAGACCCGCGATAAGATAGAATCCATCCGAGCGGGCATCGGCGCGCAATAGCTTGAATCGCGCCGTACCTTTGCGGCATGTTAACGACTGACCACCTCGGGGCATCCGTTTTATTGAAAACGTGGGTGGCGTGCGGCCTTCGGGACGTGGTCGTTTCACCGGGTTCACGAAATGCGCCCTTGGTCATCGCGGCACATGCCCATCCTGAAATCCGGTTGGTCACCGCATTGGACGAGCGCTCGGCTGGCCACATCGCTCTCGGCATGGCCTTGTCGACGAGGCGGCCTGCTGCGGTGGTGAGCACCTCCGGTACCGCTGCTGTTAACCACGGTCCGGCATTGGCAGAAGCATACTTCAGCGGCGTCCCACTTTTGAGTGTGACCGCTGATCGCCCCGTCGCTGCTCGCTCCACGGGCCCCGGCCAATTTGTGCGTCAGACCAATTTATTCGCGGCCCACACGGTGTTATCTCTGGAGGTCGACGAGGCTACTCAGGGTGAATCCGACATTGAACAGCAAGCCTTGGCCGCTTGGACGGCCACAGCCAAGGGTCCGGTCCACGTAAATGTTCCCTTCGAGGAACCCTTGTACGAAACGGTCGAGGCAACCCCGACGTCCGCCAGTGTGCCTGTTATCCGAGCAGAGGAAACGCCCATGCCTGAGGAATTGCTCGATGCATTGAGTTGCCACGATCCACGGGTCTTGGTTCACATAGGTTCCCTCGGTGAAGGCCAATCGGATGCAGACGGTTTGCGGGCCTTGGAGGAACGGTTTGCGCTGGTAGTTGATGCTTTTGCTTGCACACAATCCGATGCCGAAAGCAGTACTATGCGTTGGATGTGTGGGTGGGACGAAACGTGCGCTGCATCCCTCGCTCCGCAGGCCATCGTAACGGTTGGTTTGCCCCCGATGGACAAAGCCTTCCGGGCACAGCTCAGGCGCTGGAACGTGCCGCATTTTCACATCGGCACGGAGGCCCTCAGTTGGGATATGTTTGAAACGCCCGTGAACCGCTGGAAGATTTCCCCCAAAGCAGGGCTCGCTGAATTGATGGATGCTGCGCCTGCGATCAATGCCTACGCGCAAGCTTGGTCGGTCCGCAAGTCTCAACTCGAAGTGGCTGATGAGGCGTCGCATGGGAACGAATGGGTGGATTACGAAGTGTACCGCTGGCTTGCCGCTCAATTGCCCGCCGCATCGCGCATTCATTTTGCCAATTCCACGTCGGCGAGGTATGCGCAGTGGTTCGACTGGCAGGGCAGCACGTTGCACGCCAACCGAGGCGTGGCCGGCATCGACGGATGCTTGAGCACGGCGGTAGGGGATGCTTTGCAAAACCCCGATGCGCAGACGGTCCTGATCGCGGGAGATGCGGCCTGGTTGTACGACACCAATGGCTTGCACGTGAATCCGCGGCCAAAGAAGCTGAAAATCATTGTCATCAACAACGGTGGTGGTAATATTTTTAGATGGCTGAAAGGGCCGGAGGAAACCGGCCTACTCGAAGCGCATTTTGAGGCCGGTTTCGCTACCGATGTCTCGGCCAGTGCCCAACAAATCTGCCTGGAATATGCCTGCGCACTGGATTGGGAATCGTTGGAAGTTGCGTTCGCAGCATGGCTCAACAATGACGCGCCGGGGTTGTTAGAAATCCAAACGCCCGGTGCGGCTTCGGCTGAATTTTTGGCATCCAAATTGACCGCGATTTCCGAGGCCATGAAACGCATTCAAACCCCAGAATCCCCGCTTTGAACGGTTCAATTCAAGCCTTCCTGCTCGCCTCTCGCCTGCGCACGTTGCCCTTGGCTTCCGCCTGCGTAATGGTCGGAGCGGCAGTGGCTTACCCCCGGGTGAGAGCTATCAACGAGAGCACGGGCGCGTTTTGGCGCGTCTTCGGACTGATTCTCTTGACCGTTGTGTTGCTGCAAACGCTGAGCAACTGGGCCAATGATTTGGGGGACTACGAAAACGGGGCCGATGGAGCGGATCGCACGGATCGCATGGTGGCCTCGGGCCAGCTCTCACCGGTGGTCATGAAACGCGCCATCGTCGCCTTGGGGGTGCTGGCCTTTGGTTGCGGTCTTGCCGCAGTCGGTGCGGCGTTTTGGGGCACTTCGCTCCTGGTTGAGGCGCTGGCAATGGTGGGGCTGGGTGTGCTCGCCATCGGCGCGGCCTACCGCTACACTGCGGGCAAAAATCCATACGGCTACCGGGGTCTGGGCGACCTGATGGTGCTGGTGTTTTTTGGATGGGTCGGAGTTGGAGGGACAGCTTTTTTGCTGGCCGGTGAATGGGACTTCGCTTGGCTGCTGCCTGGAACGTGGACCGGATTGATGAGCACGGCCGTGTTGAATTTGAACAACATGCGCGATCATGTGAAAGATGAAAAAGCTGGAAAGCGAACCGTTGTCGTCGCAATGGGCTGGGACCGAGCCAAGGTGTACCATGGTGCGTGTTTTGTGATCGGTTGGGCTGCTTGGTGGGCGTTTGCCTTGGCGGTGGAACCGGGTCAGTGGCGGGGAATGGGGTGGATCGCCATCATCAATGCCTTCCACTTTACGCACGCATGGCGGGTGTGGCGCTGCGAAGACCCGGCTGCGCTGGATCCTGAATTGAAGCGCGTGGCCCTGTCCACGGCGGTGGCTGCCTTCTTCATTTTGTTGGCTCAAACCGATGGAGCGGCATGACTTCACGACTACGGATTGCCCGCGTGGATGTGTTCCCTTGGAACCTTGCATTCAAACGCCCCGCCAAAACGTCGAGGGACACCTTGACCCACAAGCCCTCCTGGTTCATCAAGTTGACCGACGAAAACGGTCGTGAAGGGTGGGGCGAATGCAGCATCATTCCGGGATTGAGCCTGGACGATCCGGCGGCCATTGCTGCGTTCTTCTCGAAGGCCCAAACTGATCCGCCGCAGCGGGCGGAGGAAATCCCGGTGTCGCTCCCAGCGGTTCAATTTGCGTTCGAAATGGCGCTGAACGGCCTGCGCAATGGGGATGAACTGCGCTTCTTCTCGGGATCGTTTGCCGATGGCCAGTCGCCGATTGATATCAATGGATTGATTTGGATGGCGGATGCCGAGGGCATGCTGGACCAGGCCCGCGGTTTGTTGAGCCGCGGATTCACCACCTTAAAGATGAAGGTGGGAACCTTGCCGTTCGACGCTGAGTTGGAATGGCTGACCGCCTTGCGCAACGAAGCTGGACCCGACGTTGTTTTGCGCACGGATGCAAACGGGGCTTTTTCCAAGAATGAGGCGGGTTGGACCCCCTTTCAGAAGTTGGAGGCCCTGGCCAAATTGGATTTTCACTCGATTGAGCAACCGCTTCACCCGTCTGACGTGAGTGGATTATCGGCGCTGTGCGCCACCTCACCATTGCCCATCGCGTTGGATGAATCGCTCATTGGAGTGCGCGGCCGTGAAAGCAAAACAGAACTGCTCGATGCAGTCCGGCCTCAGTTTGTCATTTTAAAGCCCAGCTTGCTTGGCGGTTTTGCCGAAAGTCAGGAATGGGTGGACCTCGCGGAAGAACGCGGAATGGGGTGGTGGGCAACCTCTG
>CALGDB010000152.1 GCA_937884175.1 uncultured Flavobacteriales bacterium | reverse complement strand
GCTGTACTGCGCGTATTCAATTTCATCGCGTGAGCTGCGCGTGAGCATTTCCGACATTTCGGTTTTACCGGTTTCCAATGAAATCAGTTGCATTTGAATGGTCAAGTCCACGGCGCGGGTGCGCTTATATTCCTGGTAAATCACCTTACGGTAGCGGGTTTCGTACACCTTTTTACCTTCCTCATTGACCTTCTCCACTTTATAGCTCTCAAACCCTTGGCGGTCGAATTTTTGCAGGCTCGAAGTGCGGACGTCGCAGGAGACGATGGTGCCTTTGAGGATGGCTTTGGCACCCACCATGCTGCCGACTTCCACCGACGTGTTTCCGTCGACCACGCCGCTGAGGGCCAGCTGCTGCTCCTGCAGGATCAGTTCTTGATTCTCGCGATCGACCAACACCAAAAACGGATCGTTGCTTTCCGCGACAGATTGTTGCACGAAAGACCGGACCTTGGTGTCCATTCCGGCGCGGTTGGAGCCGTTTTCAAATTCAATGAGGGCCACTGCGAACCGGCCGTTTTCGAGGACGTCCGTTTTCAATACTGCCGCATCCTTGTAGCCCATATCCCTCGCCGTTACGGCGTTGAGTCCGTTGAGGGCTGTGCGCCAGTGCAAGCGTTCGATGGCCGCCGTGGCCTCGCGGTAGTGAGGCTCGCAGTACGCCAAATCTGCCAGGTGTTTTGCGTCTTCAAAGTCCGCCTGCAAGCGGATAATTTCCGTGAATTGCACGAGCGCGTCTGCAAAATCCTCGGTCTCCAAAGCCGTGAGTCCCGCTTGGTACAATTCGTCTATGTGGGCGTCCTTGACCTGCTCGTATGCTTGATGTGCACTTTCCATGAACAGCAACCGGATGCCCAATTTGGCCACGCGGTTGTTGTAGGCCTCTGCCGCCTCGAATGCTGCGACGGCCCGCGCTCGGTCATTGGCCATGCGCGCTTCATCAAATTGCCGCAAGTGGTCATTCAACACCCATTGCCCTGCGCGTTGTAGGCCGGCGAGCGCGTCCGTATTAGTGGCCTTTTTCTGGATGGCGGTGTAGTAAAAACTGGCGGCTTGCGACATCATGCCCACTTCCTCCATTTTGAGCCCGCGTTTGGTGTAGGCTTTCGAAGTGGAACACCCCGTGCCGAGGCCCACGGCCACCAGGGCAATCAAGAAGAGGAGAAAACGGGTAGAATGCATCGGTGTGAAATCAATTCGCAAGTTAAAGGCTAATGCATCGAGTTAAGCGAATTTCATGCCAACCTTATCGCCCGACAGCAGCTGCTGTACCTACCTTTGAGAGCGAACCACAAAAATCACGGCATGCGTAAGGTCTTGGTATTGGGAGCGGGTCGGTCTAGCTCCTCATTGATAGCAATGGTATTGGAACGCGCGGAGCGCAATGAATGGGAGGTGCATGTCGGAGACGTGGATGAAGCCACCGCTCAGGCGAAATGCCAAGGACATCCCGCCGCCCACCCGTTTCGCATTGACCCCAAAGACCCCACCGAACGCAACGCGCACATCGCTTCCAGCGACTTGGTCATATCCATGGTGCCGGCGTTCATGCATCCGGAAATTGCCGCCGTGGCCATCGAAGCCGGCGTACACGTCATCACGCCAAGTTACGTGGGGCCAGAAATGCAAGCGCTCCACGACAAAGCCGTGGCGAAGGATGTGCTGGTCTTGAATGAAATCGGCCTGGACCCGGGCATCGACCACCTCAGCGCCAAGGCGGTGCTGGATCGGGTGGCTGAAGCCGGAGGGGAGATGGTCGAATTCGAATCGTACTGCGGCGGGCTCATTGCGCCGGAATCGGACGACAATCCGTGGCATTACAAATTCAGCTGGAACCCGCGCAATGTAGTGCTCGCCGGTCAAGGCGGGGCTGCGACGTTCCTCTCAGGAGGAAGTGCGCGCATGGTGCCACCGCACCGAACATTTCAGGATGTCCGGCACATTGAAGTCGGTGGAATCGCTTTTGAAGGCTACCCCAACCGCGATTCGATTGCCTACGAATCCATTTATGGGTTGCACGGCATCCAGACCTTGATCCGTGGCACGCTCCGCGGAGAAGGATTCTGTGCCGGTTGGGATGTCCTGGTTCAGTTGGGCTGTGTGCGCGATGATGCACGAATGGAATGGGCCGCAGGAACCTCGTGGGCGGATTGGATGCGCACCTTCTTGCTCGCCTCCCTGGGTGATGTCTCCGTGCGGGACGCCATCGCCCAGCGCTACGGTACCGATGACGCCACACTGGACCGGTTGGCTTGGCTCGGTCTGTTCGATGCCGATGCGGGACCAGCGGTCCTAGAAGGCACCCCGGCACAGGTACTGCAATCGCTGCTTGAAGAGAAGTGGAAGTTGCAGCCCGATGACCGGGACATGATTGTGATGTGGCACCGGTTTGCCTACCGGTTGGACGGCCAAATGCACGAGGTCACGAGCTCGCTCCGGTTGGAAGGCCGCGATGCGGTGTACACCGGCATGTCGGACACCGTAGGTTGGCCCGTGGCGCTGGCTGCAGAAGCCCTGCTCGCAGGCAAATTCAAAGACCGCGGCGTTCAGGTGCCGCTGCACAGGGATTATTACGAGGTCATTTTGCCCGCCCTCGAAGAGTTGGGCGTCCGGTTCGAAGAAACCCACCGCATATGCTCTTGACAGCGTGCTTGTTTTGTTGGGGGTGCCAAGGGGTGCCGGCGTGGCCGGAGTCCGGAGTCGCCGATGCAGGTTGGGTTGAGACGGCCATTGCATGGCGACTGCAGACGGGGCTTGACGCCTGCGGGGAAACCGGCAAGGCCGTGGATGCCTTGACGCTGGAATGGATTGCAGCAACCCCGAAGGTTCGCGTGGAAATTACCACAAACGAGTGGCCGGTGTTGCGGCATTATCCGGAATTGGAAACGCCCCTTATTCAAGCGTTGGCTTGGGGGGAGCTGCAAGGCGTGCAATGGGATAAACAAGCGCTCGTCAAGGTGCTGCGCAAAGTGGTGCGCAAAACGGACGGGCTCAAAAGCAGCCGGGTACGACCCTACCTCAAGCAGACGCCAATACGAACGTCGTGATGGAGGCGATGAACATCAAAATCGCCAAGGCTAGGTACCGAAGTGGAATCGCTTTCATGGGTTCCTTTACGGGGCCTTCTCCAAAGAGGTTACAACCGAACGAGCTTTTTTGGTGTGAAATCCAACAAACCAACCAACAGAGGAGTTAGGTTTGAAGCACAGGTAGTCCGATATGCGCAGTTTTGACATCCCCGATTTTTACCGCAGCCCAATCATCGCTCGGGTCAAGCAGAAACGCAAGGTCCGCGACCCGCGCAAGCGCGACTTCTCACCGTCAGTGCTCGATTTCGGTACCGTCCGGTTCGTGATGGCACGGCATTTTGGGTTTTGTTTCGGGGTAGAGAATGCCATCGAAATCGCCTACCGCGCCCTAGAGGAAAACCCCGGCAAGCGCATTTTTTTGCTCAGCCAGATGATCCACAATCCGGAGGTGAATGCTGACCTGACGGCCCAAGGCATTCGCTTTTTGCAGGACTCCGAGGGGAACACCCTTACGCCACTGAGCGAACTACAGGCGGATGATGTTGTGTTGATCCCCGCATTTGGAACCACGCTGGAGCTCGAAGCGCAGTTCAAAACCATCGGGGTGGACGTCTCGAAATACAACACCACCTGCCCGTTCGTGGAGAAGGTGTGGAAGCGCTCGGCCAAGCTCGCGACGTCGGATTACACCATCGTTATCCACGGCAAACCCCAGCATGAAGAGACCCGAGCGACCTTCAGTCATGCCCGCGGGTCGGGCCACGCCTTGGTCATCAAGAACATGGCAGAGGCAGAAGTGCTGTGCGACTTCATCGAAGGCAAGCGGCCGTTGGATGATTTTTGGAAGCACTTTGAAGGCCGTGCATCGGATGGATTTGACCCTGCGGAGCACCTCGAGCGCGTCGGAGTGGTCAACCAGACCACGATGTTGGCGTCGGACACCCAGGCCATCAGCGACCGTATCAAGGTCTCCATCGAAGCGAAGGCCACCGACGGTGAGGCGTTTGCCAATACCCGTGACACCTTGTGCTATGCGACTAATGATAACCAACAGGCCACCCAAGCGGCGCTGACCGCTGCCCGGCTGGATACGGCAGTGGTGGTGGGTGGCTACAACAGTTCGAATACCTCGCATTTGGTGGAATTGTGTGAGGAGCAGGTGCCGACGTTTTTCGTGCGCAATGAGAAGGAATTCATGCCGGATGGCCTGCTGAAGCACTTCGATTGGCGCAGCGGCTTGCACCAAGAAACCATGGATCCATGGCCGGTGGGGAAGGATGGCGAAGTACCTACGGTGTTACTCACAAGCGGCGCATCGTGCCCAGATGCGACGGTGGACCGCGTCATGCACGCGATTTTGGACCGCTACCCCGGTTCAAAAGATGTTGAAGACGTGTTGATTGCCTTTGAACAAGAATTGGACGCCCAGCCGCTTTCGTGAGCGCAGCGGTCGTATTTTCGTTTTTCATGCAAGCACCACGCCTTCGTTCCATGTTTCGCAACGTCCGCACGGAGCCGCGACGGTTTCAATTCCGTTCGCGGCACTTGCCGGATTTGGATCCCAAATGGGCCGAACGCAAAGAACGCATTGAAGCTGAGGTGGTCGGGGAGCAAGATTCCGACGCCGCACCCGCACGACCCATCCGTTTTCGTTCCAGCCGTACCAAGGTGGAGACTGCGGAAGCCGCCTCCAAATGGAAGGAACGGCGGCAAGCGCAGATCCTCGGAGCGCGGTACGCCATGCTCCGGGCTATTGTCATTGCGGCCGGACTGGTCTGGTTGGCGTGGCGCGGCATGGTGTGGGTGGAGACCAGTGATTTTTCGGATGTACTAAAGTGGATGGAGGATGCCTGAGGTGATACGGCAGTTGCCAGAAAATGTAGCGAATCAGATTGCAGCGGGTGAGGTCATTCAGCGGCCTGCTTCGGCGGTGAAGGAGTTGATGGAAAACGCTGTGGATGCGGGTGCCTCTCGCATCGACGTGCGCGTTGTGGACGCCGGCCGCACGTTAATCCATGTGATGGATAATGGGGTGGGCATGATCGAGGCCGATGCGAAGCGCTGCTTTGGCCGCCACGCGACCTCCAAAATCACGTCGGCGGACGACCTGTTCACCATCCTGTCTAAAGGATTCCGTGGCGAGGCTTTGGCTTCGATTGCCTCCATTGCCCACGTCGAATTGAAGACGCACCACGCGAGCGATGAGTGTGGCATCCAGCTGAATATGGAAGGAGGGGTCTTGGCTCAAGAAACGCCCGTGGCCATGGAATTGGGTACGCAGATTGCCGTGCGTCACTTGTTCTTCAACGTTCCCGCCCGCCGGAATTTCCTAAAATCTGACGCCGTTGAAATGCGGCACGTCATCGATGAATTTCACCGCGTCGCATTGGCGCACGAGGCCATTCATTTCACGCTCACCCACAACGATAGCGAGTTGTTTGATTTGCGACCATCTACCTTGCGCAAGCGCATCTTAAGCGTGTTCGGGAGCAAGTACGATGAGCGCTTGGTGCCTGTCGAAGAGAGCACAGATGTGGTAGGGGTGAAGGGGTTTGTCGGGAAGCCGGCCTTCGCCCGCCGCACGCGGGGTGAGCAGTTTTTGTTTGTCAACCAGCGGTTTATCAAGCACGGGCTCATTCACCGTACCATCATGAACGCCTATGAAGGGTTGCTGCCTCCCGGTCAATACCCGCTCTACGTGCTGTTTCTGATCATTGATCCCGCGCGACTAGACGTCAACATCCATCCGACCAAAACGGAAATCAAATTTGACGAAGACCAGCACATTCAGTCCCTGCTGCTGCCTTCAATTCGCCGAGGCTTGGGCAAGCACGCCGTAGCGCCTTCGTTGGATTTCGACCAGGAATCCAGCCTGAACATCGCCCCGTTGCCTAAGGACCACGTTGTTGCCGAACCGGTGGTGCAGGTCAATACCGATTACAACCCATTCCAACCCAAAGCCGCTTCGGACGGGTCCTCGGGTGGGTCTTCAGGCGGGTCTTCAGGGCGGCGGGTTGCGGCCTGGACGCGGCCAAATGGATGCGTGGAAATCGCTCTATGAAAAGGCATGGCAGCCCGAG
>CALGDB010000151.1 GCA_937884175.1 uncultured Flavobacteriales bacterium | reverse complement strand
ATCGAGCGGCTTTCCCCCATCGAGGAACGGCTAACATTAACATTGCCTTACCTCTAGAGCTGCAGACTACCGCTCGCCTTGAAACTGCTCCAAGAACCGCATGTCGCTCTCGAAGAATGCACGCAGGTCTCCAATTTGATACTTCAGCATGGTGATGCGCTCCACCCCCATGCCGAAAGCGAAGCCGGAGTGTACCCGCGAGTCAATGCCTGAGGCTTCGAGTACCGCTGGATCTACCATGCCACAACCCAAAATCTCGAGCCAACCGGTGCCCTTGGTAATGCGTTTGTCCACGTCCGTTTCCAATCCCCAATACACATCCACTTCAGCACTGGGTTCGGTAAAGGGGAAATAAGACGGCCGGAGGCGGATTTTGGTGTCTGCACCAAAGAATTCCTGTGCAAAACGCAAAAGGGTCTGCTTCAAATCAGCAAACGAAACGCCCTTGTCGATGTACAGCCCCTCAATCTGGTGGAACATGCAGTGCGCTCTTGCGCTGATTGCTTCGTTTCGGAAAACACGCCCCGGCATGATGATGCGCATAGGCGGTTCGCGCTTCTCCATTTCCCGCACCTGCACGGACGACGTGTGGGTCCGCAGCAACATATCCGGTTTCCGGTCTACAAAGAACGTGTCCTGCATGTCGCGGGCCGGGTGCTCTTCGGGGAAGTTGAGGCCGCTGAAAACGTGCCAGTCGTCTTCGATTTCCGGCCCTTCCGACACCACAAATCCCATGCGCTCGAGAATGCCGATGATCTCCCGTCGGACCAAGCTCAGCGGGTGGTGAGCTCCCACGGGAATACCGCCACCGGGGCGCGTCCAGTCGAATTGGGGAGCATCATCACCGGTGACTTGCGATTGACTCGAAGCGCCTTCAGCAACGCGCTGCTCAACCTGTTGTTTGAACTCGTTGATGAGCTTTCCAAGCTCGCGCTTCTCCTCGTTCGGGGCGGCCTTGAAGGCCGCCATCACATCCTTCATTTTTCCCTTTCGCCCCAACCACTGAATGCGAAATGCTTCCACCTCATCTGCGGTGCTCAACTGAACAGCCGCCACTTCCGCTGTCCACTGCGCCAATTGTTCCTTCAGTCCCATCTTATCGAATTACCTCCATCGCCATGCGCACATCGGTTCGGGGACGGTTACCTGCCGCCGTGGGCACCGCAGCGACCGAATCGATGATATCCAAACCATCCACCACGTAACCGAAGACGGTGTAGTTGTTGTCCAAAAACGGGGTGCCACCGCCGGTCATATAACGCTCAATAGCTGCGTCCGGATACTTAAAAGGCTCTCCTGCATCCACGCCAGGACCAGAGTTGCGGGCTTCGATGTTAAGCAGCTCCACCTTCGAAAAGGTCCGGCCATGAACCAAGTAAAACTGGCTGCCCGAGCTCTTGCGTTCCGGATTGACGGCA
The DNA here is from genome assembly GCA_937884175.1 of uncultured Flavobacteriales bacterium. GTDB lineage: Bacteria > Bacteroidota > Bacteroidia > Flavobacteriales_D > Sanyastnellaceae > UA16. The sequence goes on along the minus strand of CALGDB010000151.1, from coordinate 5,442 downwards.
TCGCCTTGCCGCGCCGCGGCCAGCGCCCCTTTGTAGTGCAGCAAATCCGTGGTGATTTCGGCGGGAATCTGGTAACCCGGGCCGCCTGAGCCAAGTGGGGTGGAGAGCGATGCCGTGCGGCTCGCCGGGTCACCGCCCTGGATCATGAATTCATTGATGACGCGGTGAAACAACAGGCTGTCATAGAATCCGTTTTCCACCAATTCAAGGAAGTTATCCCGGTGCTGTGGGGTCTGGTTGGACAACTCAACGACCATGTCACCGAATTCCGTGCTGATCCGCACTTGGCGCAAATCCTCTCCTTCTCCAGCAGGCGTCGAAACACCCATTTTTTCGCCTCCAGCAGGTGCAGATTCACTGCAACCGATGAGCCCAAACCCCACGACGATTGCGAAAACCGCAGCGATATAATGCACTGACTTATTGAAATTCATGACTTTTTGAAGATATTTGGTGTTCAATCTAAGCCTGCAAAGTTAGACGACCTCATGCGAAATGTTTCCCTTTCCCTCGGTGCAATGGCACTCGGTGCTATTTTAAGCCTCTCCAGCTGTCATGAAGTGGAAGAGACCATTGCGAACGTCGTTGTATTGAACGACCTCGGCGCACCCGTGCAAGGGGCGACTGTTCGATTGTATGCTTTCGGTTCGGTGGATGAGGATTTTGTGGGGGAGCCGCGGTTCGATACCACCGCCTTTTCAAACGCCGCAGGTCAAGTAAGTTTCAACTTTTCGGAATTCTACGTCGACGGCCAAGCGGGCTTTGCCGTGTTGGACATCGAAGCTTCCAAAGCCGCTCTCTACGGCACGGGGCTGATCAAGATTGAGGAGAAGATGACCAATGAGGCGACCGTTTACATCGAGTAATCGCCCCTCACCCGCCGGCAATCCAAGCGGCGAAATACTCCACCAACGCCCGCTTGATCAACAGCTCTTGTTCCTGCTTCGAAACCGCAGGAATTTCGGCGGTGCGTTCAAAATGCGGCCACCCGTCTTCATCGGTGCCCAACGCCTTGTAAAAGCCGAGCGGCTCCAGCAGGGTACACACCCCAACGTGCATCACCTCCAGTTTTTCGTCTTTCTTGAAGGGTTTGAAACCCTGCCCGCATTCCTGAAGGCCAACAGTAAAAATCATGGTGGTCAGATCCGGAGGTTCGCCGAAACGCTCCTCCATGAGGCGTTCCAGTTTGATCCAGTCCTTTTCAAAAGCATAATCCATGATCAGCAGTTGCGTGGTGCAAAAAACCCGAGGCACAGGCCCCGGGCTTCGGTGTCGGGATGACTGGACTTGAACCAGCGACCACACGTCCCCCAGACGCGTACTCTACCAACTGAGCTACATCCCGATTCCCCTACAAATTCTCGTTGGGACGGTGAAGGTACTCAACTTTCTTTTTTGGCCGAAGGTTTTTCCGCTTCATTCTGCCAAAAGAACGGGCATTGCTATGGTCAGCACGGCCGCTCCTGCTAACTTTGTCGGTACCAAATCTGTACTGATGAAAATCTCGTTCCAATGGCTCCAGGACCTGCTGCCGGTCAAGACTTCTGTGGAGGACGCCGCAGCCGTACTCACCGCGACGGGATTGGAAGTCGAGGGGGTGGAATCGGTAGAGAGCATTCCCGGCGGATTGAAGGGGCTCGTCGTGGGTGAAATCACGGCGTGTGGTCCCCACCCCAATGCGGATCGGCTCCAAGTGTGTGAAGTGAATGTCGGTGGCGACGAACCGCTGCCCATCGTCTGCGGGGCCAAAAATGCCCGGCTAGGATTGCACGTGGTCGTCGCTACCATCGGCACCGAATTGCATCCCGTCAATGGCGAGTCCTTCAAAATCAAGAAGGGCAAGATCCGCGGCGAAGTGAGCATGGGCATGATTTGCGCAGAAGACGAGATTGGCGTCGGTCAGTCCCACGAAGGTATCATCGAGTTGGACCCCACGTGGACCCCCGGTACGCCTGTCGCAGCCGTTTACAACCTCGAATCAGATGCGGTATTGGAAATCGGGCTGACCCCCAACCGCACCGACGGTATGAGCCATTATGGGGTGGTTCGGGACCTACGCGCAGGCTTGCTCCATGGAACCGTCGAAGGCATTCAAGAGGCGGTTGGCACCGTGAACGCCCCTGCCACAGCGTCGCTGCCAACGGCCAAGGGGCCCTTCAAACTGACCATTGAAACCGGCGACGGATGCCCGCGCTACCTCGGATTGTTGATTGAAGGCGTTCGCGTTGGTCCGTCTCCCGATGCGATTCAACATCGACTACGGGCGATAGGCGTCAACCCCCAGAACAACGTTGTCGACGCCACGAATTACGTATTGCACGAAATGGGCCAGCCGCTGCATGCCTTCGACGCGGATGCCATTGAAGGCAGCGCGGTCGTGGTTCGACATCCCCATACCGGTGAGAAATTGACGACGCTCGATGGAGAGGAACGCACCCTCCATGCAGAAGACCAAGTCATCGCAGACGCCAACAAAGCCATGTGCTTGGCCGGTGTGTTTGGAGGTGACTCAAGCGGCGTTTCTGAGTCGACGACCCGGGTATTCCTCGAGTCGGCCTACTTCAATCCGGTCGTGACGCGAAAAATGGCCAAGCGCCACGGCCTTTCCACCGATGCCTCATTCCGGTTTGAACGGGGAGTTGACCCCGAAATAATCGAGGCAGCCCTCGCCCGTGCAGCGGCGCTCATAACCGAGTGGGCCGGAGGTACGGCCACGGCCATGCACGAAGCCACAGCTGGAGAATTGCCTGCTGGGCAGCGTGTCACCTTGGAATGGACTCAGCTGCATCAATTGATTGGAATCCCCTTGGAAAAGGAAACCGTCCATGCCATCCTCAAGGACCTAGACATCGCCGTTGTCAGCGACGACGGCACCGCCCTTTTGGTGAACGTACCCGCCTACCGGCATGACGTAACCCGCCCGGCAGATGTGGTGGAAGAAATCCTGCGCATCTACGGTTTCGATAAAATCCCTTTGCCTCAGAGGCTAATTTCTACCGCTGCACACCAGGCCGGTGTACCCGCCGAAGCGTTCCGATTGCAAACGTCCAATTTCTTGGTCAGCCGCGGATTCCAGGAAATGATGAACAACAGTATGACGCGGGGCAGTTTCACACAAGACCTCGGGGAGGATGGTGAAGACGGATGGGACCTCTCGCGTCAGATTGCGCTCTTGAATCCCCTCAGTTCGGACCTGGGGGTGATGCGCCAATCGTTGCTATTCCAAGGGCTCGAGGCAGTGGTTCGGAACGCGAATCACCAACGTCCGGACCTTCGTTTGTTTGAACTCGGCAAAGTGTACCAGCACCGCCAAAACGCCGATGCCGGGTCCGAAAACGCCGCACAGCGTTACGAGGAGACCGAACGCCTGGCCATCTTCATGACGGGCGCCAGCGCGCCGGAGAACTGGAACAATGCTTCGGGAAGCGTAGACGCGTATGCACTCAAAAACGAAGTCGACAATTTGCTCGCCTCACTCGGTATTTCGCCAAGCGCGGTAAAAGATTCCCCCCTTCAATCTTCCTTGATCAGCGAAGGTGTCGAACTGACCTGCGAGGGCCAAGTCATCGGCCGCATGGGCAAGGTGCGCTCCTCAGTCGCGCAAAGCCACGGGGTGAAGCAAGACGTCTATTGGGCAGACTTGGCGGTGAAGCAGCTGACTAAGATCTCGGGCCGGTCGAGTGTCAAGGTCAGCGAGCTGGCGAAGTTTCCCGCTGTACGCCGCGATCTCTCGTTGATCCTCAAGGAAGGCACCCCGTTCGGTGCCATCCGCGATGCAGCGATGAAGGCGGAGAAAAAACTGCTCAAACGCGTCGGCTTGTTCGATATTTACGAGGGCAAAAATCTCGAGCCAGGCCACGTGTCGTACGCCGTTTCTTTGGTCTTGCAGGATGAGGAAAAAACCCTGAACGACAAGCGGATCGAACAAAGTGTTCAACGGATTCTCGATAGAATCGTTCAGGCAACGGGTGCCCAACTCCGAGATTAAGGTCTATCCATCGTGGCGAAGAATAGAAACCGATCATTTGTGGAACCGCCCATTCAAAGGCGTCACGTGGGTTATGGAACGGCGGTTCACCTCGTCCAATCGGGTGTCAACCGATTCCACCGCATTGAACGCGTGGAGGGGTTGGAGAATCTCCCGGGCCCTGATGAGCCCATGATCATCGTCGGCAACCACCAAAACGGCTTGATGGACCCCATCGTCCAAAGTGCAATGCTGAGCCCCCATCAGATCCACTTCCTGACCCGTGCGGATGTGTTTTACCAAAAAGCTGTTCGTTCACTGCTCTTCGCCTTTAATCAAATGCCGATTTTCCGGCAGCGCGACAAGCTCGCGGACGCGCGCGAGCGCAATCAGCGCATCTTCGAGATCTGTGCGGAGCGCTTAAATATCGGAGCGACCATCGGCCTGTTTCCAGAAGGTAACCACCGAGCGGTGAAGACCCTGCGTCCTTTGCGCCGTGGCGTGGTCGACATCATCAACAACGCACTCAAGTTGAGTCCGGAGATGAAGCGGCTGAAATTGGTGCCTGTGGGCATCGATTATGAACAAATGACCGACCTGCGTCGGCGATTGAGTTACCGCGTTGGCCCCGCGGTGCGTTTTGACGACCTCATCGATCCGAGCACTGGAGCCATCCCGCCTGGTGATTTACTCAAGCGATTGAAGGCCGCCATGGACAAATTGCTCGTCAACATTCAACCTGAATCACATTACGATGTATTGCTTCCCTACGTGCAAGCCATGCGAACGACCGAAACCGATAATTGGGTTGCCACCCGCGACGAAATCCGAAGCTTTCAGTCATTGGGCAATGACGCCCTTGCTGACATTACCAAAGCCCACGAGAATGCCACAGCGGCTGGCGTTCTCGCTGCTGCGCGCGCGGAAGACCTAGGGCACGCCCCGGAGCAACTGCGTCGCATACCGTGGTGGTTCTGGCCGCTCGCTCCGTTGGCCGCACTCGGTGGTGCATGCGCCTATCCACTCTCGAAATTTATCGGATCGCAAACCGACAAGCGTATCCAAGACCCCTGCTTCACGAGCACCTTCAAGGTCTCCGCTGGTATGTTCCTGTTCCCCATTTACCTGTTTATCCTCTCGTGGCCGCTGGTATGGCTCACGACCGATGAATGGGGCGGTTGGCCAGTTTTGGCAGCCTATGTATTCAACCTAATCGGTAGCCGTTTTGCCGGATGGTGGTACGGCCATTACCTCGATTGGAAGGGCAAGCGCAATGCGCAAACCGTCTACTCAGAACCCGACCAAGCCGCAGCTTGGTCCAACTACATCGCCTCCGTAAAATCCCACCTCAACGCATGAGCAACTCTTCCCTTGATTACCGCATCCAAGGCATGCAGCACATCGGTGTTGCCACCTCGGACATGGACCGCTCTCTGAAGTTTTTTCGGCAGTTGTTTGGTATGGACATCCCCTTT
>CALGDB010000150.1 GCA_937884175.1 uncultured Flavobacteriales bacterium | reverse complement strand
GGCTGTTAAGGCACCTGGATTCGGCGACCGCCGCAAGGCCATGTTGCAGGACATTGCCATCCTGACCGGCGGACAGGTCATCTCTGAAGAGACCGGATTGAAACTCGAAAACGTGACCCTTGCTGACTTGGGCACCGCAGAGAAAGTGACCATCGACAAGGACAACACCACCATCGTCGATGGCAGCGGAGCGAAAGATCAAATTGACGCGCGCATTGGTCAAATCAAGGCGCAAATCGAAACCACTACTTCGGACTACGACAAGGAGAAGTTGCAGGAGCGCCTCGCCAAACTCGCAGGTGGTGTTGCTGTTCTCTACGTTGGTGCTGCCACGGAAGTGGAGATGAAGGAGAAGAAGGACCGAGTGGATGACGCCCTGCACGCAACCCGCGCAGCCGTTGAAGAGGGCATTGTTCCCGGAGGGGGCACGGCCTACATCCGCGCAGCGGCTCAAGTCGGAGGCTTGACCGGTATCAACCAAGACGAAACCACGGGCGTACAGATCGTTCTTCGCGCTGTCGAAGAGCCGCTTCGCCAGATTGTGGCCAACGCCGGCGGTGAAGGTGCTGTTGTCGCGAATGCTGTTCGCGAAGGGGAAGGCGATTTCGGTTACAACGCACGTACCGAAGTATTCGAGAACTTGTTTGAGGCTGGAGTCATTGACCCGACGAAGGTCACTCGCGTAGCACTCGAAAACGCCGTTTCCATTTCAGGCATGGTGTTGATCACCGAGTGTGTCATCGCTGATGAAGAAGAGGAGGCGCCTGTCGCTCCTCCTGCCGGTATGGGCGGAGGCATGGGCGGCATGATGTAAGCCTGACCAGAACGCAGTGAAAAAGCCACTCCAATCGGGGTGGCTTTTTTGTTCCCTTGGGAATCATCGTACCTTCGCTGCCGATGTCGGTTTCGGTCAAAAACGTGAAGCGCATGTTCGGTCAACAGGCTGCCCTGAACGGGGTCAGTTTGGACGTGCCGAGCCCCCAAGTGCTGGGCCTCCTTGGTCCAAATGGGGCGGGTAAGTCCACGTTGATGCGCCTCATTGCGGGGTATTTGCCTCCGAGCGAAGGGCGGGTGGAAGTGTGTGGGCAAGATGTAGAAGAGCACCCGATTGACACCAAAAAGTACATCGGCTACTTGCCGGAGCACAATCCGATCCACCTCGAGATGTACGTCCGGGAATACCTTGATTATGCGGCGCAATTGTACCGCTTACCGGACCGCAAGGCCAAGGTTGAGGAGGTCATCGAACGCGTGGGGTTGACGCCAGAGGCCCACAAGCTCATTGGTCAGCTTTCAAAAGGCTACCGCCAGCGGGTCGGTTTGGCTCAAGCACTGATTCACGATCCGGAGGTGTTGATTTTGGACGAACCAACGTCTGGTTTGGACCCCATCCAGTTGGTTGACATCCGCAACCTCATCAAAGAAGTGGGTAAGAAGCGCACGGTGATCCTCTCTACGCACATCATGCAGGAGGTCGAGGCGATGTGCGAACGGGTGGTTATGATCCACCGCGGCCAACTTGTCGCTGACGATACGCTGGCCAATCTGTCGAGCCAACCGGGAGGTTTAGAAGCGGTGTTTCAATCTCTCGGCACATCCGCTTGATGGAGATTCGGCAAACACGTGGCATTGTGTTGCGCTCGACAGGTTCGTGGTATGAAGTGTGCGATGCCGATTCAGGAAAGGTTTATTCCTGCCGGGCAGGAGGGCGTTTACGCTTGCAGGGCGACCGGTCGACCAACCCATTTGCTGTGGGCGATGACGTCGTCATTGAATTTCGTGGCGAGGATGAGCCGCCACTCATTGTAGAGCGGAAGAAGCGCCGCAATGCCATCGTGCGCCGCTCGGTCAATCTGTCCAAGCAAAGCCACATTGTTGCCGCCAACCTGGACCGGGCTTTTCTCATCTTTACCATTGCCAGCCCAGAAACGAGCACGGGCTTCATCGATCGGTTCCTCGTCACGGCGGAGGCCTATGGGGTACCGACGACCTTGGTCTTCAACAAATGCGATTTGTACGGTGGTCAACCGGACGCTACGGCTCGCCTTGAATACCTCGAAGCGGTGTACCAACTGGCCGGCTACTCCACCCTTCGCACCTCCGCTGAAACCGGCGAGGGCTTGAACGAATTGAAAGCGGCCCTCGCTTCCGCAGGCATCAACCTGCTTTCCGGGCACAGCGGTGTGGGCAAAAGCACGTTGATCAACCGGTTATTGCCCGGCCTTGAATTGAAAACAGGTGACGTCTCGAGTGCGCACCAAAAGGGTAAGCACACCACTACTTTTGCTGAGATGTTTGCCTTGCCCGAAGGTGGATACCTCGTGGATACTCCTGGCATCAAAGGATTTGGACTGGTGGAACTCGAACGGGACCAGTTGCATCACTATTTCCCTGAGCTGTTCGCCAAACTCCCCGCGTGTAAATTTCACAATTGCCTGCATCGTTCAGAGCCCCAGTGCGCGGTACGTGCAGCCGTTGAGGAAGGAGAAATCGCAGAAGAACGGTACGTCAACTACCTCGATTTGTATGAAAACTTCGAGGCTGATACCGCCTATCGCTAGCCCTTAAAACGCGAGGCGTAAAGATTCCCCACTCGCAGGCTCATGGAGTTGTAGGTGAGCGGTTGGTTGGTTTCGCGGTCGCGCACGGCAATGCCCATGCTGCGCAAAATGCCATCGCCAGCTGCACAATCCCACTCCATGTACGAGGCGCTCCTTGCATGCACATCGGCCTCACCGGTGGCGAGGAGGCAAAATTTCAATGCACCACTGACTGCTTCCATCAGAAACGCACCTGCGTCCAAGGATGCGGGAAGCAGGTCTTCTTTCGATAGCGCCTCATTCCAACTTATTACCAGGCGGTAAGGCCGGGTGGCGGGTCGTGGTGTGATGGGCTGATGCTCGCTCAAATTGATGAGGGAAACCGTAAAAGGCGCTCTTGATTGGGTACCCGCAAAAATCCGTTCGGATAACGGGTCGGCGATGACACCGAGGACGGGTCCTGATGCATCGCATAGGGCAATGTTGATGGCAAAGCCTTCGCGGTGGTCTAGGTACGACTGGGTGCCATCCAATGGGTCCACGAGCCAAAAGAGCGGCCAGCTGGAGCGCTCGGCGTAGGGGGGCAGGGCGCCTTCTTCGCTGATGATGGGGATGCCATGCGGCGCCAATACGTTTTGGATGGCGGTGTGGCTTTCGAGGTCCACCGCAGACACCGGACTGCCGTCCCGTTTGGCGCGGATGACGAGGCGATCGTTTTGGTGGGACAGGTGGTGAAGGAGCACTGCCGAGCCGGCCGCAGCCGCTTCAAGTGCGGCATCCAGAAGCAGGTCCAGTCGCTCGTTCTCCATGTCGACAAGATACAGATTTGATGTACATTTGTCCCGTCGCAGGGGTGCCTCGATTTCGAGTGCTGAGAACATACCCTCATAACCTGACCGGATAATACCGGTAGGGGAGCTGAGCCAGGCCGTTGGGCCTGAATTGGGGTCGTGCCCCCTTGCGTCGTTTTGTTGAATGAACCTCAAAAAACGATGAATCGATTCACTTTCATTTTGCTCTGCGCGCTGGCCTACCATGTGCCTGGTGTTGCCCAATCTCCCTCCGCTGCTGATGTGGACTCCGTGCTGAAAACCGTTCAGCTACTTCCGGCTACAGTCTCCGCCATTCAGGCGCCTGAACGCGCTCCGTTTCCCACGCAAACCGTCGAAGCGGTGGAACTCACCAAGCGGGACGCTTCCATGGATATGCCGTTCTTACTGCGGTTCACGCCTTCACTCGTCGTGACTTCAGACGCCGGTGCCGGGGTTGGGTACACGTCCATGCGCATCCGGGGATCGGACCAGACGCGCATCAATGTGACCATCAACGGCGTGGCCCTCAACGACGCCGAATCCCATCAGGTGTACTGGGTGGATTTACCGGATTTGGCCAGCAGTGTGGACAACCTGACCATTCAACGTGGTGTAGGAAGTTCGTCCAATGGTGCCGGAGCCTTCGGTGCTACGGTGGCCATCCAAACTATGGAGTTCAACGAGGAGGCCGGTGGCCGGGTTGTGCTCTCTGGCGGCTCCTTCGGCACGTTGCGCAGCATGGCACAGTGGAGCACAGGTGAAATCGGTTCGGGCTTCTACATGGAAGGCCGGGCCTCACGGATTTTGTCCGATGGCTACATGGACCGGTCAGCCAGTGACTTGTCGAGCATGCAGTTAGGCCTTGGATACCGCTGGGATTCTGGTCAAATTGCCTACTCGGCGATGTTGGGCCATGAGCGGACGCAGCAGGCTTGGTACGGCGTGCCCCGCATCGGATTGGATGCTTCGGCCGATTCCATTTGGGCGTGGGCTGCCAATTCGTACGAATACGGATTCGGCGCTGACTCGGCGCGAATTGAAGATTTGATTGCCCGGGGGCGCCAGCACAATTACTATAATTACGCGGATCAGGTGGACGATTACCGCCAAGATCACCACCAAATCCACGCGAGCCAGCGCTGGGCGGGCTGGGACTTGGGAGCCACGTTGCACTACACGGCAGGAGCGGGTTACTGGGAGCAGTACAGAGAAGGAGACAGCATCGGCCTCTACGGGGGAACGCCTGTAATCACCGCCGAGGACACCGTTGCCTTCGCGAATGTGATTCGCCGTCGCTGGTTGGATAACGACTATGTGGGGGGCGTTTTCCAGGGCAGCCGCTCGTTTGAGGATGGCGGTGTCCAATTCGGATTGGGGGCTTTTCAGTACGCAGGAGAACATTTCGGCAATCCCATCTGGATGGAAGCCGGTGGACAGGCGCTCGGGCCCCAGCACCGATACTATGATAACCTCGGAGAAAAATCAGATCTCTACGGTTTTGTCGGCGGTGACATACGCTTGGCTGACGACAAAATCAACCTTCGTGGAGAAATTCAAATGCGCCAAGTCGGGTACACCGTGAACGGCACCGATAACGATTTGCGTAACCTAGAGGTCGATACCACGATGTTTTTCGTTAACCCCAAATTTGGCTTTGACTACATCGTTAATCCAAGCAGCCGGCTCTTTGCCTCGGTTGCCCGCGGAAGCCGAGAACCTGTACGAAACGATTTCATCGACCGGGCCACCGCGGCTTACCCGAAAGCCGAACAGCTGACAGATCTCGAATTGGGTTGGGAAGTATCAACACCGGAATGGAGCATGCAGGCGGTTGGTTATTTCATGCAATACGAAAATCAGTTGGTGCTGACCGGGGCGTTGAACGACGTAGATTCACCGATTCGACAAAATGTAGCGAGCAGCTACCGGGCCGGTGTGGAGTGGACCAACGTGTGGCGCCCGATGAACGGGCTGCAGTGGTACAGCACCGTGACTGCTTCCCAGAACCGAATCACTGATTTCGGATTTGACTCGGGCATGGAACCGGCAGACATCAGTTTTTCGCCCAATTTCACGGCATCGAGCGTTGTGACGTGGGAGGCATTGAACCGCTTAAATGAACAAGGGGTCGGTTCGACGTGCCTGCTTGAATGGTCTGCCCGCCACGTGGGAAAGCAGTTCTTGGATAACACCTCGAGCGATGTGCGCTCTTTGGATGCATACAATGTACACGACGCACGCGTCCGATGGATGTGGCACCGTTCAAACGGTTCGTATGTGGCGGTATCAGGGTATCTCCGCAATTTCTTGGATGCCGAGTACAGTGCGAATGGTTGGGCCTACTTCTATGAATGGGGCGGGGAGGAAATTTCGGAAGTCTACGTCTACCCGCAAGCGGGACGCCACGGCCTGTTGGCCTTGGAATTCTCGTTCTGAACGGGCTGGGTTAAACCTGCTCTTCGGCTGTATTGGCCTTGGCACTGAACGCCTCGGGATGTGGCAACCAATCCAGCTGAAAGGGCCGGCTTTCGATGGCGTGTCCGATGACCACGAGGTCGGCTCCGGCTTGCCAGGCGGCTTGGACGCT
>CALGDB010000149.1 GCA_937884175.1 uncultured Flavobacteriales bacterium | reverse complement strand
GCCGACAAAATCACTCAAATACAGCATGGTGGTATCGGCATTCATCTGAATGGGCGTCAATGGTCGCGCAACCGATTGGGAAGCAGGCTCAGTAGTGCAGCCAATCCAACATGCACTTGATAAGGCAGCAAAAAGCCATGCGGCGGCATGGCTTTTCAATGGGACGTAGGTTCGAATCATGAGGCGATGCAACGCTTATTCGCAATCGAGCAAGGAGATGATTTCGAAAGGGGGTGGCCCGGGAGGGTAGGTAAATCCTTCTCGGACGATGTAGTACCAAATTTCAGACAACGACTCGCCTTCGTTCAGGATGCCTGAGAAGAGGTCCTCAGGAATCATCGTGGTTCGGAATTCACCTTCTCCAATGGAGGTCAATTTCAATTCGGGGTACGCATAAACGTCGGTTTCTGGAGCGTACTCGTAACTCGTGAAGGCATCGACTTTGCCCAGCAAGTAGATGTAGCAATCGTCATCACCCATATTCTGCAACCCTTCATACAGCACCTCCTTGGTATTGTCGTAGGTGATGGCCAAGAAATCATCGGGCTCACGTAATTCAGGGAACACGCAGATGCGAGCAGCGCACAACTGAGGAATAATATCGACGTGCATGTCTTCCGACTTGGCTTCAAAGCTGAATCCGTCGACGGGATTACCGTTTTTGAGCTTGGCCAAGCACGAGATGCCGCGGGCGAACAACTGGGGTCCATCGACGCCGTAGTATTCCGTTGGAACAAAGGTCATGGAGTACAATTTCGGCCCCACCTTCGTCAATTGTTGGTGATCGGCGCTGTTGTCCCAATCGCCATTGCCGGCTGCAGGACCGGAGGGGTCCCACGTCCACAGGTAAACCGTCGTGTCCGGGAAAGCGTCTAGGATGGCGGAGAGCCCGTTGTTTTGGATGCCGTCTTCACTTTGGTTCATATCGATGAACAAGGTCAACTCAGAGTTGGCGTCCGTTGGAGATGGAAGAACGTATGCTTTTTGAGCATGGGCTGTTACGTGCAGACAGGCCAAGGCGAGCAGGGAGAATAAGATCTTCTTCATCAGTTCAGTCGATTGAATTCAAAGGTGTAAATGTTGGTGGCCGTTCCGCTGCAATCGCGTCGGTATTCGATGGCGAGCTGTTGGTCAAACTCGCGAACCATACCACCGAGGTTGTAAACCAACGTATCTGCGGTTGAGAACAACTCGAGGTAGGTGGGGTACAGGTCATCGTCAAAGCCCCATGTGCCCCCTTCTCCGAAGTAATTCTTACCCATTTCCAACGCAACGGAATAGGTACGGTCGGCATTGAAGGTTAACTGAAGCGGAGTGACGGTACCGTCGATGTAGAAAGCGCTGAGGTCGCGCGTTTCCTTGACGGGGCTGTTCAAGTCCTGCTGGGTGAAGCTGCTGAGCTCCCACGTGCCCGCCATCCCGGCAACCTTGTCGAATGGATCGCCCAATTCGCCCGTGGATTCAGGCTTGCACGCATTGAAGGCAATGGCCACAATGGCCAAAATCAATACTGCGCTAAATGAAGTATATGTGGTATTCATGTTCATTCGAAATTGGATTAAAGGCAACCGCCTTCTTCGTTCAACTCAAAGCCTTGCACGGTGGATTCCGTGTTGGAGAACTGCAAGCTCATGCCAGGACAGTCCCACGCGGCATCGCGGATGGTGATGTCTTCGCCCATGGCGCCGCGTCGCAGCAACTGGTCCGTCCAGAGTCCTTCACAGGCGGTTTCTTTGCGGAATTCGTCGCGCGCTGCGTCGATGACTTCTTGCGCCGTGGCAGTTTCACTCAAATCATTATTGCCTGCGCCGAAAGCCCGAGCGCGAATGGTATTGATATCGGCAATTGCCGTGGCCAAATCTGAATTCAATTCCCCGTGCGCTTCAGCACGGATCAGGTGCATCAACGTCAAGTGAGCGAGGGGTACGTTGAAGTATTCTTTTTCGTTGAATCGATTGATGAGCGCTCTCGTACCTGCAGTCAACCAGGCTGATCGCCCGTCTCCGCCGCCCGCGAGGCTCATGAAGAAGGCAAAGTCGTCGCTGAAGGCCAACTGCGGGCTTGGATTGTTATCGGAACGAAGGTTGTCGCGGAACCAAGAGCTGCGGAAGTCATTGGGCATGCTGACGATGCCGAAGACGGTTTCAGTGTTGATGACATCCGTCTCAAAGCGGTCGAGATCTTCATCCAAGGTGTAGCGCCCTGAGTTAATGACATCGCTCGCGAAGTTCGCGGCTTCCTGGTAATTTCCCATGAGGAAATGGACCTGGGCCAGGTAGGCACGGGCCGCATCCTGCGTCGCGTAAACCCCATTTACTACCGGCAGGTTGTCGGCAGCAAAATTTAGGTCTTCCACCACCTGCGCATACACAGCTCCGACGCTCGCACGCGGCAGGGGATCTTGGCTGGGTGCAATGCGCAAGGGCACGCCTGGGTGGCTGTTGTCCGCCGTGTATCCGTAAGGACGTGCATACATTTTGACGGCTCCCCAGTGACAGATGGCACGGATAAAACGAGCTTCGGCTTCAAGGCGCGTTCGTTCAGCGGGATCCAAGTTTTCTACGATGTCGAAATTCTTGATGACCACATTCGATCGGTAAATCGCGTAGTAGAAATCCGTGTAAATGCCGCCATTAATGCCCGTGAAAAAGGTCGTCTCCCGGTTGTATACAGCCGTGAAATCCAAGCTATTGTCGGGCTCCCCAAAATTGGGTCCACGCAATTCATTGACAATCTGAACCCGTCCACCGTAGAGGTTGGCTACAACATCGTAGTTGCTAACCAATAAGCGCTGAAGGTCTTCGGCGTCTTGGATGGCGTCTTCTGCGAGGATGACATCCCCGGGTTCAAATTCGAGCAGGTGGTCGCATGAGGATAACCCAGCGGCCAATCCGGCAAGTAAAATGAGGTGCTTGATGTTCATGGTTGCCGATTAGAAGTTGGTGGAAATGGAAATGGTGAAGGCGCGCTCTTGTGGCGGCGTCAGGTAGGTGACGTTCGGGCTCATGTTGCGGTCTTGTGCGTTTTCGAAGTCGCGAACCACCTCCGGGTCCAATCCGGGAAAGTTGGTGATGGTGAAGAGGTTCGTCGCGTTTACCGCGATGCGGCAGTTCTGCAAACCGCTTTCGTTACCCAGCGGGACATTGTAGCCCAAGGTCAAGTTACGCAGGCGCAGGTAGGACGCATCGAAAATGAAGAGGCTGGTGTTCCACCAAGGGAAGCCCGAAGGTAAGCTGTAGGTGGTTTCATCCAATGTCAAACGCGGATATGTGGCAATGTCGCCCGGCTGTCTCCAGCGGTCAAGTTTTTCGTCGCGCATGTTCCAACCGGTGACCACACCGAGTTGTCGCTTGGCCGATGAGTCGAAGATTTTGGCGCCGATGCTGAAGGTGGCGAGGGCGCTCAAATCCCAGTTTCCATAGCGGAACGTGTTGTTCATGCCACCAATCAAATCCGGCAGGCCGTCACCGACGTACTGGCGGATGTCGTTGTTGTAGTCATAGGTCTCGTTGCCCTCGAGGTCAAGGTAGATCGGCAAGCCGTTTTCCGGATCGACGTGGCTGTGCTCCACGAGGAAGAATGATCCGACCGGTCGGCCGACAATGACGCGGGAATCGTTGGTTCCACCGCTGACAGCGTCCGGGGTGTAGTTTCCTATGTCGACCAACTCGTTGTAGTTGCGCGCCACGTTCAAGTCGGTGGTCCATTGGAATTTGCCAATGAGGTTTCGGGACTTGATGGAGAGTTCTACCCCACGGTTCAAGATGGTTCCAACGTTGTCCCAGAAATTGGTGAAGCCGGTGCTGGCCGGCGTGCTTACGTTCATCAAAATATCGGTGGAGTATTTGTTGTAAAACGCCAACTCCGTGGTGATTCGATCTTCCAGCAACCCGAGTTCAACACTCGCATCGATGGTGCGCGAGGTTTCCCAGCGAAGGGTTGGATTCTCGGGCTGGATGGGGTAGAGAATGGAATCAGCAGCATAGGTTATGCCATTGTTGGCGGCAGAATATGTGCCGAACCGTGCATAATCCGGCAATGCAGCATTGCCTGTGTATCCGACGCTCGAGCGGACCTTCAAAAAGCTGACGCGCTTGCTGTTGAACCAATCCTCATCAGAAACGACCCAGCCCGCAGAAAGCGATGGGAAAAAGCCGTACCGGCTTTCACGGCCGAAGCGAGAACTGCCATCAACACGAGCAGTTGCTTGGAAGAAGTAACGGTCTTTCAAGGTGTAGTTAACACGTCCGAAGTACGAGAGGAAGCTGTGCTGTGAGGGCAAGTTGATTGTGGTGTTGACGTTGGCAGCGTCTTCCGATAACGAGTCGTTTTCGAAAATGGGGCCTTCGACTTGGCCGTAGGATAGGCTGTAGCCGTAGTTGTCTGTGCGTTGGAATTCACTTCCCACCAAGAAATTCAAGGCTTGGGTATCATCCAATTCCCAGCGGTAATCTGCCGTGGCGCTGTAATTCCAGTTCAAGATGTAGTTCGCGTAGCGGTTGGCGCTACCGAGTTCCGTTGTGATGGACAAGGCACCGGGGTTGAAGACGTCTTCGCGTAGGTGTAGGTAGTCAAAACCGCCACTGACCTTTAGGTTGAGGTTCGCAATGGGTGAGTAGATCAACTGCGCATTGCTGATGGAACGGTCTTCGGTTGTTTTCCACTTCTTCAATTCACGCACAGCCACCGGATTCTTGGTTCCGCCCCATTCGTCAAACCACAAAAAGTACTCGCCAGCCTCGTGTTCGATGTTGCCGTTGGCGTCGTATACATCTTCATCATAACGAACGGGGTAGTAGGGAAGAGCGTTGGACATAGCATCGCCCAAACCACCTGACCACGCCGCATCGATGCGGTTGTTCTCGCCCCGGCTGAACGAAGAGCTTAGGAGGACCTTTACTTTGCTCGACGGGCTCCAGTCGAGGTTGATGCGTCCGCTGGTGCGGTCGTAGCTGTTGCCGAGGAGGTAGCTTTGGTTGTTATCCTGAGAGAATCCTGCGTATAGATTGTATTTGTCGCCCCCTTGTCTTACGCCAAAATTCACAGCGTTCTTATTGCCAACTCCAATGGTCTGATCGACCCAATCGGTGTTCGTCTCCATGGCCCTGAGGTAGGCTTCTCTTCGGGTGGCTGGGTCATCTGCTGCAGAACTCATATTCGGCAACCATACGTATCCGGTGCCGCCGTCGTTTTCCCAAGCCTCTTGGCGCAGGGCCAAGTAGCTTTCGGTGTTCATCATATTGGGACGCGAGGCAGCGGTGCCGATGCCAGCGCGTGTGCTGAATTCGAATGACGTGCCCTTCTTTCCGCGCTTGGTCGTGATGAGGATGACGCCGTTGGCGCCGCGCGAACCGTAAATTCCAGTAGCAGCAGCGTCCTTGAGAATTTCAACGGATTCGATGTCGTTGGGATTGATGGCGGCTAGCGGATTGTTGTTAAGGGCGCCGCTGTTGCCACGGAGGAAATACTCCTGGGTGATAGGGATGCCATCGACAACGTAAAGCGGATCGCCAGCTGCTGATACCGAGGCCACCCCTCGAACGCGAATGAGGGAAGGTGCCCCGGCGACACCTGATGATTGACTGACTTGAACGCCCGCTGCTTGTCCTTGGAGCGCTGCCTCGAATGAAGGCGTTTGGACCCCAGTGATTTGCTTGGAATCGACTTTGACAATGCTGCCCGTGACTTCCTTTTTGCGTTGAACGCCGTAGCCCACAACTACTACGTCTTCAATCAAGACTGCATCTTCGGCGAGGGAGACGTTCAAAGTCTCGTCTTCTGTACCCATGGTTACTTCCTTGGTTTGGCTGATGTAACCGATGTAGGAGAATTGGACTGTGTGGGTGCCCGGTGCCAGGTTCAAAACATAAGCACCGTCAGCGTCAGCGAATTGTCCTTTGGTGCCATCGGCAACGACGGATGCGCCGGGAAGTGGATTGCCTTGAGCATCTGAAATCTCACCGCGCAGGTACTGGGCCTGTAGCGTGCAGTACATACCGAGAGCGGTAATCAGCGTAAGGATGAATTTGGTCATCAGAAATGATTTAGTGGGTCGAAGGTAAGGTGTGGTAGGTGTATTTTCAACACGAAGTGCTACGGTAGTTGTCAACGGTTGTTCGAAAGGACCACGCGGGCATTGAATTGTTGCTTTTCTGAACGGACCTGTAAGGTGTACACGCCTTCCAATAGCGTGTTGTTAACGAATTGGATAACATGTCCTTGATGCCGAGCAGAAAGTGAGAATCCAGTTGTCACCTCGCGGCCATTCAAGTCAAAGATTTGTACAGAATTCATGTCCACTTTCTCGGGGAATTCAATGGTAAAAAGTCCCGTTGAGGGATTTGGATACGCCAATGCATTTGACCGAACAATGGGGCGCTCAGCGATGGTAGAGGGAAAATCCACAGACTGGTCCACGTACACGTGGTATTCGCCAGGAGCAAACGACATGAAGGCGCTTACATCAGTTACCTCAATAGCCTCGCCTGTGAAGTAATCGTACCACGTCCCCGTGTGCTGGAATCCCGGAATCATACTGAGTTCACTTACGCGGAAATTGGCGACCACCACGGCGTCCATGCTGCTGCCGTTGAGGTGCAAGCGCTTGCCATAGCCGCCCACATCCCAGTTGTAATTGGCGCCTTGGAAGGGGTCGGGGTAGTCCATTTTGAGCTGGCACAGGCCGGCAATGACTTGGTGGATGCGGTATCGATTGGGATTGTCGCGGTAATCCCAGCGCACGGGTTTGGCTTCCGTACGGCATTCATCGCTGATGGTCACGCCATCACTGCAGGTGTTGATACTGTAATCGTACCCGAGTTCTTCAAATTGCCAGAGGAGCTTGGGACCGGGCAGCAGAATGTTGAAGCATTGAATGCCTTCTTGGCGCGCAAGGGCCGTGTTGAGATCGGTCACTTGGTAGGAGCCTTCGCCATCACCGAATTGCAAGGCCTTGTACATCAGGCGTTCTTCGTCATGGCTCTCGGGGTATGAGACAACGCCCGGGTTCGACATGCTTTGGTTTTGGTAGCTCGCCCACCCAAAATCGGAAGGGTACCCCATGGAGGCTTCGTTGTATTCGTGCGTCACATTCGCCCAAACCATGAATCCATCGTTGACGAGGGTTTGGTTTTCGGCTAAGTCCACCCAGTGTTCCAGCACCATGTAGATGTCGGATGCATCTTGCCAGAGGTGGTTGGCGTATTCATTGAGCAAGTTGATGCGGGCTTGGTCGTAGCCCCATACGTTGCCTGGGGTTTGGGTCATGCCTTTGGCAAAGTCGAGGCGGTAGCCGTCGATGTGGTATTCATCTACCCAATACTTCAATGCGCGTTTCATGAAATACTTCGTGGCTGGACTGTCGTGGTTCCAATCGAAGAACCACGTTTCCGGACTTGGCGAAATTTCATTGAACCACGGGTTGTCGGCAGCAGGCTGAAAGGACGAGGCATTCCAGTACATCTTCAAAAACGGATTCGGGTAATCGGCATGGTTGAGCACCACATCGAGGAGCACTGCAATGCCGCGTTCGTGGCAAGCATTGACTAGGTGCTTAAACGTTGATTTGTCTCCGTATGCCTTATCGAGCGCGAGGTAGAACGTGGGGTTATATCCCCAACTGTCGTTGCCGTTGAACTCATTAATAGGCATAAGTTCAATTGCGTTGATGCCCAAGCGATCGAGGTAATCTAGGGTGTCGAGGATGGTCTGGTAGTTGCGCTCGTCGGTGAAATCACGCACCAACAATTCGTAGATCACCAGTGACGATTTGGCCGGTCGCACAAAGTCCTGATCAGTCCAATCAAAGTCCGGTGCGCCAGGTTGAAGAACAGACACCGGCGTGTTTTCAGTGAGCATGTTGGGGAATACCGGCATGTTGGGGTATGTCTCCTCGGGTATCCATTGGTCGTTCCAGGGATCCAGTACCAATTCCGTGTAGGGATCTGCCACGCGCATGTCGTCCGGCATGATGTGATAATGGAAACGATATTCGGTGCCGGCTTCTAGGCCATCAATTTCAATCCAGTGCTTATTGCCATCTGGGGTTTGGGTCATGAGGTAATCAAAACTCAATTGCCAGTCGTTGAAGTCACCCACCACGAAAACGAATTCCTTGCCTGGAGCGTGCAGCTGCAAGAAGGTGCTCGTACTCGATGGGTAATGAATTCCATCTTCTGAATCCGCGGGTGGCCACCCGGTGATGGGAGAATTGGGCAACACGGCAATGCTGGCTTCATCAGACGCGGAATCCGCATCGGTCGTACCCACTAAGGCGATGTTGAATTGTCCGGCATCGTTGGCTTCGAAATCGTATGACAGGGACGTGTCCGTTACGGTGGTGACTATCTCTCCGTTGATTTCCAAGCTGAGTTCGCAGGATTCGCTCGCTTGGCCTAGGATGGTGTAGGTGTCCCCGATGTCGAGTACCGCGTATCCGTTTTCTGGAGTCTGCAACGATGTGCTGAACGATCCGCTGCTGACTTCATAAAAGATGTCGGAACCGTCTGCATTTCGTCCCACCAAAGTGCCGTTGCTGTTGCGGAAGACCATGGCCAAGCTCTCAGCGGTTTCACCTTCGTCGAGTTGGTAGTAGTCGCTGATGGTCAACCCATTGAAATCGAAGGTGTGGATTCCGCCGCCTTCGGGGTTCAGCAAGGCCAACGGATCTGAAGTGCCCCAAGCGGTTTGTACGTTTTGCCAGTCGCTCGGTCCGCTTGAATTGCTCGTGATGACTCCTGTGTGGATGTAAACGGGAATAACCCCTTGCAATTCACCATTCCCCAATGCGCTGTTGTAGTATAGTGTGACTTGATCGTCCACGGTCGGGAATGCGGGTTCGGTCCACACAACTTGACCGTGCAGCAAGCTTGGAATGAGGATGTACAATGAGATGAAAAAACAGCTATTGCATGGTCGGTGCGTGTTCATCGCAGAAAGATTTTATGGGTTGTTGTACCGGCAGGGGTTTCAGTGGTAAGCAGGTAGAGACCTGCTGCGTATCCATTAATTGAAATGGCTGCGCTTGGGAATTCTCTGACCACGTGTCCTTTAATGTCCCGCAAGGTGGCGTGAGCGGCGTGAGGAAGGGAAACCAAACACGGTTGGTTGCACAGGGTTGGGATTACCTCGGAGGGGTTGATTTGATCGCCCAAATGTACCGCGGTTCCATTGGCGCTGTTGGGCGTTGGTGGATTGGAGGAGTTGGGGTTGAACCACACCCATTCCGGCGCACCGTCGGTCATGCGACCATAACTGAAATCACCGATGGCATCGGTCCAGTCAATCGCATCAACAGCCCGCCAAATTTCATCATCTTGGGTGAAGACGTACACTTCATCTTCGCCGCCAGCCAGGGTGAAATTGGCGTGCAGCGGACCAGCATCCGTGTTGTCGTCGCACCAGACGAGCAAGTGCTGCCCAGGTTCCAAGGTTACGCTTGGAAGCGGCCATCGCCATGGTTCTGTGCGCCGGTTGCTGAGGTACATTCCGTTGCAACTGTAAGGTGCGTCTCCAGCATTGATGAGCTCGATCCAATCTCCATCGTTTCCGTTTTGATCCGTGGCGAAACCGTCGTTGATGGGCATCACTTCGTTGATTCGGATGGGGTGGTCGGCAAATGTGCTCCAGACCCGGGTCATCGCACAGGGCGAATGGCGAATGGTACCAGCAGGGTCCGTGATTGCGGCCTGCCAGAAGACGTCTTCCGCACCGTTGAGCGGGACGATGTGTGTCCAGCCATATCCGTGCAATCCACCACCTGCGGGATCGAGCGCAACGGTCTCTGCGCTGCCGTCCCGATCGATGGTCGCTTCCACGTTCCAACTGGTTGGCTCGGTCAATTCGTGTGCCCAGCATTCGATGCGCAGCGAATCGTTGAAGACCGGTCCTTCTGCCCAGCACTGCACGATTGGAACGACATCGATCGGGATAGGGTCGGACTGGATATCGGCCCAAAAAATTCGAGAATTTGCATAGTCCAGTGGAGAATGTGCCACGTGGTTACCCCAGGCATCTGTGATGGAATTTTCGAAATCCGTAGCATCAAAACCGTAGCTCTGTGGGTAGTATGCGTCTTCCTGCACCGCGGCGCTCAATAGGTCAACCAACCATGTTCCACGCGCCTCGACCCAATCGGTAGTGTAGTAGCTATCCATCCACCAATGGATGTACCATGTAAATCGATTCCGGTACGACTCCACTTCCAAAAGGCGGGTGTAAAGCGCACGGTCGTTTTCGGTCGTCCAACTGTAAATGTCCTGGTCGGTCCACTCGCCAAACCATTGAATGCCCGCAGTATTATCCATGTCGTAAGGGATGTACATCAGCCGTCCGTCCGTGGTTCGCTCATATAGGTAGAAGTTGTTTTTGTTGCCGATGTAATTGTCCCAGTGACCAAAGAGAATTTCACCAGCAGCTGCTTTGAGGTAGGCGTCCACATCAAAAATTGCTTCCAACGCACATGGCAGCTCATCCAAAGGCGAATTGTTCAGCACATCGATGAACTCCGCGAGACTGCTGTAATCGTCATTGACCTTGTTGGTTTTCAACTCGTAGACGCGTTGGTCGGACCAGCTGGGTGTAAATTTGTAGGCGTCAGGGTCGTCGCTCAAAAAAGCGAGGTTTGCCGGATACGTGCATTTCCACAAGTTGCCGTGTGCATGGTCGAAGCGCTTTTCCAACCATTGGCCATCTATGTGCTCCGTGTTGGAATACAGCCCGAAGTAGTCGCCGTTGATGAACAGCTTGACGTGGGTACTGCGGGAGACGGGAACACCTGCGTCACGTAGGCATTCCCAAGCCAGCCGAGCGCGCATGGCACTTGGGTCGTTGTGTTCCCCGTTGAGGTTCATCTTTTTCAATCCTTCCCAAGTTTGATTGGGGTCGAATGTGTTGAAGGAGATTTTGTACGACTTTTTGGGTGCGGCGCGCGATGTATTTCCACGGAGGCGAAACCCAACGCTTTCAATGGTATCTGTCCCGAGGGGGCTGACGTACACAAACACTGCGGAGTGCTCGACGTTAGAGTACCAGTTTTCTTGTTCAAGCATCCAATCCAATTGATCACACGTCACCTGGACCTCTGGCAGGGCTTCGCTAAGGTAGCCTGTCCCGTCCAATGGATGCCAATTGATTCCAATGTCCTGGGCGGACGCAGCAATAGTTCCACATAGGCCAAGCAACACCCCAAGCCAATGTTGAGTGAGTTTATGCATTTTCAATCTGATCGGGATTGAAGCTGAACAGCTGAGCAGGCTTGTGCATGACGCCTTGTTGCTTCTCATCGAGTGGAACCACGTGGCTCATCTTCTTGACGTTTTTCCGGAAATTCCGCTTGTCGAACTTTTTGTCCAGTACGGTTTCATACAGGTCTTGGAGCTGGCTCAAGGTGAATTTCTTCGGGAGCAATTCAAAACTGATGTGGTGGCTTTCCAACTGGGTTTGGAGCGCTTCGATGGCTCCGTTCAAAATGCTGTTGTGGTCAAATGCGAGGGGACCGACTTCGTTGACATCGACCCAGCTCACCCCACCCGCGAAAGAGGCGGGTTGCGGAGAATGGTCATGGAGGCTCACGAGACCGAAGTAGCCTACCGTAATTACGCGCTGATCGGGCATTGTACGCACGGATCGAAGCCATGCTCTGTCTTTGTGGTCTTTCACACGGTCGGGGTCCCCATAGGCATGGAATTGTTTCAAATACACACCGTTTACTTGGGTCAGTTCGAACAGCACCCGTTCGGCAGCGGCCTCCAGTCCTTCGTCAATCAGGATCAGGTCGCCCGGAAGCTGGGACATGGGACGTCCCTGCGCATGGGCATAGGTGTCTTCTTTTTGATTGATCAACAGTACCTTTAGGCCATCGTCGTCGTACCCGAAAAGAACACAATCGACGGAAAGGTGCAAGGACTCATTTGGTTCCATAGTGTCAAAAGTACAATAATCCCTAAAGGGAATAAAAGTGTATTTTCAACACTTAGTATGGGATTGTGTTATTTCCGGTGTTAACTTCGCGGCCGTTCCGTACAATGCCGGAACACGAGATTAGAGCGTTCAAATGAAGAAAATTGCGGTTTTAACGTCGGGCGGTGATGCACCTGGAATGAATGCTGCCATTCGCGCAGTGGTGCGGACGGCAGTTTACCATGGATGTGAGGCCGTGGGCGTTTTTCAAGGGTATCAGGGATTGATTGATGGCGACTTCAAGCGGCTGCATGTGCGTTCGGTTGCCAAGATCCTCGGTCGAGGCGGCACCATATTGAAGTCTGCGCGTTGTGATGCATTTAGGACTGAAGAGGGCCGCCGCAAGGCGCACCAAGCGTTGCTTGAGAATGAAGTGGATTCGTTGGTAGTCATCGGAGGAAACGGTACGTTTACAGGGGCCATGCTGTTGGCTAGAGAAACGGGCTTCCCCATCATCGGCTTGCCAGGAACCATTGACAATGACTTGTCCGGTACGGATTTCACCATCGGCTTTGACACGGCGACGAACACGGTTGTCGAGGCAGTCGACAAAATCCGCGACACTGCCGACAGCCACAATCGGTTGTTTTTTGTTGAGGTCATGGGCCGAGATAGTGGCTTTATCGCATTAAATACAGGCATTGCGACAGGTGCTGTGGCGGTGATGACACCAGAATCGGGATTGTCCATTCAAGACTTGGTGGACATTCTCAACTTGGGTCAAGCATCAAACAAGACGTCGAGCATTGTCATTGTCGCAGAAGGTCACCCTGAGGGCGGAGCATTTGAAATCGCAACCAAGGTGCATGCCATTGACAACAAGTACGAGACACGTGTCACCGTGCTGGGGCACTTGCAACGCGGCGGTGGTCCCAGTTGTGCGGACCGCGTGTTGGCATCGCGAATGGGTGTGGCAGCTGTCGAAGGATTGCTCTCTGGTAAAAAGTCAGTCATGGCGGGAGTGGTGAACGACCAATTGGTGTACTACCCGTTCGAAGAAGCTGTGGTCAACAAAACGGCTACCTTGGGAGATGAGGTCCGCATTGCAAAAATACTCTCCATCTAACCGAATAGAATTTAACCCTACTATGAAGAAAATTGCCATCAACGGTTTTGGCCGAATAGGCCGACTGGCCTTTCGTCAAATGTTGGACCGCAGCGACCTGACAGTTGTTGCCATTAACGACTTGACCGAAGTCGACACCCTTGCGCACTTGCTGAAGTTTGACAGTATCCACGGACGTTTCAACGGAATGGTTGAAGTTGCCGGTGGAAACCTGGTTGTCAACGGTTCGACCATCAACATCTCAGCTGAGCGCGATCCGGTGAACCTCCAATGGGGTTCCCTCGGCGTCGATGTGGTTGTGGAATCGACCGGTGTGTTTACGAGTAAGGAGAAGGCGGGCTTGCACCTCGAAGCCGGTGCAGGCAAGGTGGTGATCTCCGCACCTGCGAAGGGTGAACTCAAGACCGTAGTGTTAGGTGTAAACGACGACATTTTGACCACCGACGACCGTATAGTTTCCAATGCATCATGCACTACGAATTGCTTGGCGCCGATGGTCAAGGTTTTGGATGATGAGTTTGGTGTAGTGCATGGTTTGATTACCACCATCCACGCCTACACAGCAGACCAGCGCATTCAGGATGCGCCACACAAGGACTTGCGCCGAGCACGGGCCGCTGCATTGAGCATGATTCCAACGTCAACAGGTGCGGCTAAGGCAGTGGGATTGGTATTGCCGCACTTGGCTGGCAAGTTGGATGGCCTTGCGGTGCGTGTTCCTACACCCACAGGTTCGGTTACGGATTTAACGGTGACCCTCAAGCAGGAAGTCACTGCAGAGCAAGTCAATGCTGCAATGCAGCACGCCTCAACAGGCGTGATGAAAGGGGTGCTCGAATACTCCACGGATCCGATTGTTTCGGTGGATATCGTCGGTAACCCACACAGCTGCATCTTCGACTCAGGTCTGACGAAGGCCATGGGCAAGACGGTCAAAGTCTTTGGCTGGTACGATAATGAGGCCGGCTATGCCACCCGTGTGGCGGACTTGGTAGAGCGACTGTAATTTTTTAGACTAAACCTTCGGTTTTGAAAATCTTAATAGCAGACAGCGGTTCCACCAAGTGCGACTGGATGGTGATCGATGAGCAGGGGAATGCCCTGTCCGAATTTCACACCATGGGATTCAATCCCTATTTCCACGATGCGGACTTGGTGGAGTCTAAAATGCGCGAAACCAATGAAGCGATGGCCCTCGCGCCAGACGTGTCAAAGGTGTACTTCTATGGAGCTGGTAGCAGCTCAGAAGCGTTGTGTGCCATCATTCGGGAAGGATTGGAACGCGTTTTTACCACCGCGGATGTGCATGTTGGGCATGACCTCGACGGGGCTGCATACAGCACGTATGTGGGGGACCCGGCAATTACATGCATCATAGGCACAGGCTCGAACTCATGCTATTTCGATGGGAAGGTGACTTCCGAAAAGGTTCCCGCGTTGGCGTACATTCTTGGCGATGAGGCCAGCGGTTCATGGTTCGGTAAGCGATTGTTGGCCCTACACCTCTACCACAAATTGGATCCAACCGTGAATGCGGACTTTGTGAGCACTTTCGGTTTTAGCAAAGACGACATTGTCAATCGGGTGTACCAGGAACCGAACGCCAACGTATTCTTGGCATCTTTCATGACTTTCATTGGTCGTCACCAGGAGGTTCCGCAGATCATCTCCTTACTGGAGGAAGGTTTCCAAGCCTTTATCGACGTACACGTCAAGTGTTACTCCAATTACCGTGAAGTCACGGTCCACTTTGTTGGTTCCGTAGCGTACCATTTTCAGCATGTACTTCGCCATGTCTGCGAGCGAGAAGGGATCGAGGTTGGGCACATCATCAAGCGTCCAATTGACGGCTTGGCGGACTACCATGTCAAGTACATTTTGAACGATTGACCAATGAGGGACATTCGCGCATGCATTTTCGATTTAGATGGTGTTATTGTCGATACGGCATCACATCACTTTGTTGCATGGCGTCGACTTGCCGAAGAACTCGGTGTTCCCTTTTCATCGGAAGATAATGAAGCCCTGAAAGGGGTGTCAAGGGTGGATAGCCTCGAGTACATCCTTAACGAAGGGGGGTTGGTGCTGGATCCAGCGACGAAGGTGCGCCTGATGGACCGCAAAAACGCCCACTACCTTGAACTTGCGGGTAAGACTTCGCCAGCGGATGCGCTGCCGGGCGTTGTGGAATTAATTGACAGCCTGAAAGAGCAGGGCTTAAAAGTGGCCTTAGGATCTTCGTCAAAAAACGCCAAAATGATCCTGACCCGTTTGAATTTAATTGAGCGCTTTGACGTGTTGGTCGATGGCAACCACATCACCCTTTCGAAGCCTGATCCGGAGGTATTCATCAGTGGAGCGAAAGCCTTAGGCATCGCGCCTGAGCATTGCCTTGTGTTTGAAGATGCGCAGTCGGGTATCGATGCCGCTAACGCGGGAGGATTCCCGGTCATTGGAATTGGAAGCACTGCGGCTCTGAGGAAGGCCGCAGCGGTAATTCCCGGATTTGGTGACTACACATGGGACAGCATCTGTGCCCTTTTGTAACCAGCAATCAATTGACATGGCAGGCACGGTAGACCATTGGGAATTGGGACTCCCCACTTGGGATTCAGCATGGGTCCAAGGCTTCGAGTCCATTTTGTCCATTGGAAACGGGCGAATCGGCCAACGGGCCAACTTTGAAGAGGCCTACTCCGGTGGTTCGTTGCAAGGATCGTACCTCGCAGGCGTTTACTACCCGGACAAGACGAAAGTGGGGTGGTGGAAAAACGGATATCCCGAGTACTTCGCCAAGGTGTTGAATTCCACGAATTGGATTGGCATCAATGTTAAAGTGGATGGGGAGCCCTTGGACTTGGCCCAAGCCAAATCTGTTGACCAATTCGTCTGGAGGCTAAATATGAAGGATGGGATCCTCAAGCGCAGCTTTTCGTGCACCATGCAGAATGGCGCTACCATTCAAGTCGTAGCGGAACGATTCTGTTCCATGCACAATCCCGAATTGGGTTGCCTGCGGTACCGCGTGGAGGCTGGTAGCCATCTCGTTGAAGTCATTCCATACCTCGACGCAAATGTGACCAATGCGGATTCCAATTGGAACGATGCATTTTGGTCCATTCAAGAGGTAAAGCACCAAGGGCGCGGAAAAGCGTACGTTCGGACGGAAACGAACAAAACCCATTTCGGTGCCGCATTTGCGATGAACGCGTTGGCCCACGTATCGGATACTTCTGGGAAGCGTGAACTCGCGCACTCTCATTTAGAGTCTGACACCTCGCGGGTGGGCATTGGGTTTCAGGCACAGTTGTCAAGCGGAGAGACCCTGACCCTCGAAAAGTATGTAGGCATATGTACGACCCTTCAGCATGAAGCGCAGGAGTTGATCGGTGCAGCTTCAGCACACAGTGAGGCCGCCGCTACGTCCGGTTGGGAATCACTCGTTGAAAGCCACCAAAAAGCGTGGGCACGTATTTGGAGTCAAGCGGACATCGAGATTACCGGTGATGTGGCTTCACAGCAAGCCATCCGCTTCAACATTTTTCACCTGAATCAAACCTACCGCGGCGACGATGCTCGATTGAACATTGGACCCAAAGGCTTTACCGGTGAGAAATATGGCGGTGCCAGTTATTGGGACACCGAAGCCTACTGCATCCCATTTTACCTCGCAGGTCATCCTGAACACGTGGCGCGCCAGTTGTTAGTCTACCGCTTCAATCATTTGGAAAAGGCTATCGAGAACGCTGAGAAATTGGGCTTCTCGAACGGCGCGGCGTTGTACCCAATGGTCACCATGAATGGGGAAGAATGCCACAACGAGTGGGAGATTACGTTCGAGGAAATCCATCGCAACGGTGCGATGTCGTATGCCATTTGGAATTACGTGAACTACACCGGCGACCAGGATTACCTCAGAACGCACGGTTTCGCTGTATTGCTCGGTGTAGCCCGGTTTTGGCAACAACGGGTGCAATGGTCAACCGATAAGAACGCTTACGTCATCTTGGGCGTAACTGGTCCCAATGAATACGAGAACAACGTCAACAACAATTGGTACACCAATTACCTCGCGGCGTGGTGCATGCGGTATGCGCTTGTAGTGGCACAATGGCTCAAATCGGAGCATCCGAGCGACTGGTCTAGGTTGATCGCGAAATACACGATTTCCGAAGCATCGACGTTTGAGAGATGGTCCCAGATTTCTGACCAAATGTACCTGCCGCAATTGGAAGGTACCGAGGTCCTGTTGCAGCAAGACGGTTTTATGGATAAGGAGCAACTTTCGGTGGACGATTTGAGCGAGGAGCAACGTCCAATCAACCAGAAATGGAGTTGGGATCGGATCTTGCGTTCCATCTTCATCAAGCAGGCCGATGTGCTGCAAGGGCTCTACTTCTTCTGGGATGATTTTTCGCTGGAAACCCACCGTGCGAATTACGAATTCTACGAGCCGAAAACAGTTCATGAATCGAGCCTTTCACCGTGTGTTCACTCCATCATTGCTTCGCGCCTAGATCGGATGGATGATGCGTACAAGCACTACCTCCGGACGTCACGCCTAGACCTCGATGACTACAATAAAGAAGTACACGAAGGACTCCACATCACTTCAATGGCAGGCACGTGGTTGTCTGTTGTTGAAGGGTTTGGCGGCTTTAAAGTTAGAGATGATATGCCCCGTTTCAGTGGAAAACTCCCAACAGTTTGGCAGCGCCTACGTTTTAAAATCAACTTCCGAAACCGATTGCTGGACGTGATTGTGTCTGAGGAAGGAACCAGTATTTCACTGATTGCCGGTCAGCCAATTGACGTTGAAGTCAATGGTCAAGTAAAGCGATTGGATGCGCAAGTGCACTGAAGCCATTGACTCATTCGGGATCGCAAAGGCCCCAAGCGCTCATGGCAGCCCTGGGAGAACCGCCAAACACTAAAGAAAAAGTCCATGAATCTGTAGCGTCGTTGGCCAGACCGACTTCGAACCATTCCAAACTCGGACCTTGGCCATCCGGTGCTGTGGACCATCCGTCATCGTCATCTTAAGCTACAGCCATTTGCATGGAGGCATCTGGAGATGGGAGTTTAACGGTCTCGTCCGTATTATTTAGGCCTTCAACGCTGTTCCACTCAGCAAAGTGTTTGCCACGGGGCAATACATTTTACAGTGAATCCAAGTTGCGTGCAATCGTGAAGAATCCGAGGCCGGGAATGGTGTCGTTTCCTTGTGCGGAATTCGGGGTGTAATGAATCTCCGACAAGTGCAATGAGGGATAGGAGGTGATCAGAATTTTACAGCATTCGCCAAAGTGAACAAGCAGGGTCAATAAATCTTGCACATCGACAGTCTGATCGTTGTTCAAATCTCCCTTACACTGTGCGTGCAGCGAATGCGTTTTGGCTAGGATTGCGAGGGCGGCCAGCCCCATTCCGATTCTACTCATGCGTTCTGTTTTATGGGAACAAAGCAAGAACGGTCAGAGGCAGCAGTTTTCAAGACCTCATTGGC